>CAZVXJ010000003.1:0-38369 GCA_964631675.1 uncultured Alphaproteobacteria bacterium | reverse complement strand
TGGAAGTGATTTCCTGGCGCTCAACGGAGGGCCGATGTTCAAATTTTCTCCTGCGACGTCGTTCATCATCAGCTGCGATACGCAGGAAGAAATTGATCATTACTGGAATAAGCTCGGGGTGGAAGGCGGCAAGACCAGCCAATGCGGATGGCTGGATGATAAATTCGGTGTAACGTGGCAGGTTGTGCCCGCAAAACTTGGTGAGTGGATTTCCGAACCCGGTCGCGCCAAACGCGTCATGCAAGCGCTAATGCCCATGACGAAGCTGATCTTAAAAGACTTGCAGACGGCGTTTGACGGAAAATAAATTAGCACCAGCACAAACTTCAAACCAAACCTCTTGGAGATTCCATGGCAAAGTACGTAGATGGATTTGTCATCCCGATACCGAAGAAAAATCTTTCAGCCTACAAGAAAATGGCATTACTGGGGCGCAAAGTTTGGCTGGAACACGGCGCGCTGCAATACTTCGAATGTGTCGGAGATGATCTGAAAGCAAATTGGGCTGTGCCATTTACTAAGACGGTTAATGCAAAGCGCGGTGAGACGGTCCTGTTCAGCTACATCTTGTATAAGTCTCGCGCCCATCGGGATGCAGTAAACAAGAAAGTGATGAAAGATCCCCGACTGGCAAAAATGATGGACCCAAAGAAAATGCCGTTTGATGTGAAACGAATGAGGTATGGCGGGTTCAAGGTGATTGTCGAAGGGTGAAGGCAGGCAAATTAGTAGCAAGACTGTAGGTTCAGCGGGGAGCGGTGCGAGTCGCCTCCGCTGTTTTGTGTTGTCCGATCAAGCTCGAAATGTAAAAAGTGAAAGACTCCGCCGGTAGAGTGAAGCAAGAAATTCTAATTCTGGCCTTCAAATCCGCAAAAGAATGGGAGAAATGGCTGGCAAAGAACCATGCGATGTCGGACGGCATTTGGCTTCAGCTCTACAAGAAGAACTCCGGAGTACAAACGGTGACGTATGCGGAGGCTTTGGATGTCGCGCTTTGCTACGGCTGGATTGACGGCTTGATGAACCGGATTGACGACTTGTCCTACAAGCAGAAATTCACGCCTCGGCGGGCGAAGAGCATTTGGTCAAAAATCAATATCGGGAATGTCGAACGGCTAATCAAAGAAGGACGCATGAAGCCCGCAGGGTTAGCGCAAATAGAAGCCGCCAAAGCCGATGGCCGCTGGGAGAAGGCTTATGATTCGTCGAGCAGCATAGCCGTTCCGGACGATCTGAAAGCATGGCTGAGTAAGAACAAACGAGTGGCTGCATTTTTTGAATCGCTCACCAAGGCGAACAAGTACGCGATTCTCTGGCGGCTGCAAACCGCAAAAAGGCCGGAAACGCGCGCCCGTCGCTTCGATCAGATTAAAGAGATGCTGAAGAATGGCGAGACATTTCACTAATTCTCCTGTAATCGGTCTTCGGCAATTCTCCACCACTTGCGCACCTTAGTTGCAGTGACAATAAGAGCTTTGCTTTTCACCGTAATCCTGGTGGGGGATCTGCGTGCGGGTCCGATTTCAGTAGTTGCAACAATTCCGGACCTCGCAGCGATTGCAAAATCAGTCGGTGGCGAGACTGTTGTGGTGCAGGCTGTCTGTGCTTCGGACCAGGATCCTCATTCAGTGGAGATATTACCGTCTCATATGCTGGCAATTCACGAGGCGGGGCTCGTGCTAAAAGTCGGTGTTGGACTCGACGACTGGGTGGACGACATGGTGAAGTCTGCTGGCAGGACTGACCTGAGAGTGGTAGACTGCTCCCGAAAGATCGAGTTGATTGGAGCGGGACATGAACACGACTCGGGTGATACTCATGATCACGAGCATGGCCATCTGCATTCACTAGGAAATCCGCACTACTGGACAACACCTGTATCACTGGTTCCGATTGCGGACGTAATCACCAGTGCATTGACCGACGTAAACAAAGACTCCCGGTATTTTTACGCTGCGCAATTTGAGAAATTCAGGTCCCGTGCGGACTCTATGACTTTCACATGGCAGAGTGCCATGAAGCCATGCTCTGGCGCAGTGTTCATATGCTACCATTCAACCTGGGACTACTTTGCGCGTGACTTTTCGTTGCGAATTTATGCCACCGTCGAACCCAGACCGGGTGAAGAGCCTTCACCGTCGGAACTTGCTGCCATCATAAACACCGCGAAGCGCGGAGGGATCGTCGCATTGATTCGCGAGCCACATTCACCGCAAGCGTTGAGTAGTCTGATTCAGCGTGAGAGTGGTCTTCCCGTGATCACTCTGAGTACATCTGCGGGCGGAATCTCCGCAGAGTCCACGTGGACCTATTTCGACGGAATCATAGCCGCGCTTACATCCCACTGCAGCGATCGCCCCTAGCCAGCCTATGTCCATTCCAAACCAGGAAGAATTCAAAGTTCAGCGGCGCAGGCAGGCACTATTTGGTGTCTTACTTGCAGGCCTTGGATTGCTTCTTGCTCTTTTGTGGGGCTTGTGGGCCTTGCTACATAATGAGGCCGGCGTGCTCATCGTTACATCGCGGCCGTCCGGTGCCGAGGTGATCTTGAACAAAAGGCCTACGGACTTACTGACTACGGCGTTTCTCTCCGATCTTCCAGCCGATTCCTTTCTGGTGTCGCTCCGAATGGATGGACATCGGCCCATACCTCCTATACAGGGCTGCCGGATTCAACCGAATGAAACTACTCGGGTGACCTTTATCATGCAGCCCATCGCACGTGGGGATACTCGTGACTTGCCGCAAGTCAGCGGAACGACTCCTGACTGGAAATGGAGAATCGTGCAGATCGCAAGTGAACCCGAAGGAGCTGCTTTGGTCATGGACGACCGCGAGTTGGGAGTTACCGCTCCAGCAACAATTCTCTTAGAGCCTGGAAGTCACCACCTGGAGGCAAGGTGGCCTGAAGGTTCAAAGGCATTCAAGAACATACGGATTGATCCGGGGCAATCCCCGCCTGATGTCGTCTTGCGCCCTGTGACCTACGAAAGAAACCCTGTCCAAACAAAAGGAACTCCGTGAGACGGGAGCTTCATAGAATCGAACCCTGGAGTGCGGTACGCATTGGTTTTTTCTTTGGCCTGTTCAGCGGCTTCCTGTTTGGGCTCCTGAATGCATGGGCAGCGAAATACTTGGCTGAGGTGTACGGCAAATCACTTGCTCCTGAGGGCACCGACATGACTATGTTCATGAGCGGCCAGGCCGTGCTCTTCTTCGCCATTATCGCGTCTTTGCTCTTTTCACTGGTTTGGTCCGCACTCGGCGGAGCCTTTGCCATGCTTTACAACCTGGTTGCTCGCATGTTCGGCGGATTGGAGATTTCAGTACTGGATCATTCTGCTCAGATCACACGCTCAGCGGAACATGACGATGGGGTCGACCATGGCTGACGTTCGCGTCCGGTTCGCCCCAAGTCCAACTGGATACCTTCATGTCGGCGGAGCCCGAACGGCGATCTTCAATTGGCTGTATGCTCGCGCTATCGGCGGCAAGTTCTTGCTCAGAATTGAAGACACCGACCCTGTTCGCTCACGCAGCGAACTCGCACAGGTTATCCTGGACGGCCTGAAGTGGCTTGGCATAGAGTCTGATGAACCCGTTGTGTATCAGAGTGACAACAAGGATCGCTTTGTTCAAGTCGCACTCGAGTTGGTGAAGCGTGGGGCGGCATATTATGACTTTACGACCACAGAGGAACTTGAGGAGTTACGTCGCCAGTCTCAGGCGAGAAAGGAACCGGCCTTTCGCTTTAAGTCAGATCGGGCGACAATGCATGCGAGTGCTCAAGAAAATCTCTCTGCGGGTAAGCCTTACGCCGTGCGATTTTCCGCTGACGAATCGGCACTGGAGTGGAATGATCTGGTTCACGGCCCCATTCGCTTCGAAGGCGGCGAATTAGAGGACTTCGTCTTGCTTCGCAGCGATGGTTCTCCTACGTATCACCTCTCAGTGGTCTGCGACGACCATGACATGAACATTACGCACATCCTTCGCGGCGATGACCACATATCCAATACGCCAAAGCAGATCGGCATCTATCGTGCGATGGGCTGGGAAGTACCGCAGTTTGGTCACGTACCACTGATTCTCGGAGCCGACAAACAGCGCCTGTCGAAACGTGCTGGCGCCACGTCGGTGGGCGAGTTCCAGCAATCCGGATTTTTGTCCTCAGCAATGTTTAATTTTCTCACATTGCTTGGATGGTCGCCCGGAGCAGGGGACCGTGAGATTTTCTTGCCTAGAGAATTAGTTGACGTGTTTACACTTGCAGGGATTCAAGCGCGGAGCGCAGTTTTCGACTTACAGAAGCTGGAGTGGATGAACGGCGAACACCTTCGAGCGCTGAGTGAGGTTGATGCGGTAAATTATCTGTTCGAGCACAGGGACGGTGTAGAGGTCTCCAAGCAGAAGTTAAGCGAATTGTGGCCCCTGGTTAAGCCGCGGATACGGCTACCTCGCGATCTCTATCTGGATCAGTCATACTTCTTCTCCGACCCAATAGAATACGATTCAGCGGGAGTCGAAAAACACCTTAAAGATCCGGTAATTGTCGGGAAGCTGAAGCAGTATGCAGAACAACTCTCAGACGTCGCCTTTGATGCTGCGAACCTGGAATCAAATCTGCGTACCAGATGCGAAGAGGGGGGAGTTTCGGCGGGGAAGTTGATACACCCATTGCGGTTGGCTTTAACCGGGAAGACGGTTAGCCCCGGGATTTTCGAGCTCATGCAGGTTCTGGGAAAGGACACCGTGCATCGTCGACTGCTAAGTGCATTGCGCATGATGGGAGTGGAGTGAATCTCCTCGATCGCTATCTGCTCAGCCGCTTTATGCGGTTTTTTCTTTTCGCCATTCTGGCGAGTCTGGTGATATTTGTAACCGTAGATGCAACAGAGCAACTCGACAAGTTTATTGATGCAAACAGCGGCTGGCCGCTGATTCTAAGATATTATTATCTCTACTTGCCCTTCATTCTCTATCTGACTCTGCCCGTGTCTGTCCTGCTGGCGACTCTGTTCACGGTAGGCGGGTTGGTCTATCGAAATGAGTTGACAGCCATGCAGTCGGCGGGCTATTCCCTGTGGCGAGTCCTTACGGTGATGCTGATATTATCACTACCCCTGAGTGCCGGTGCGCTCGCACTCGGAGAAACGATCGTCCCGGCGGCAAACCACGAGCGAAAAGAGATATATCGCACCAAGATAAAGAAAAGTGGCGCTGCCGCCGCGAATAAGCAAGGGCGAGTCTTCATTCAAGTAGGCGATGGTTCCTACTTAAAGATGGAGGGATACGATCCCGCTTCAAGGACAGGCCGCATGGCTGTGCTGCATAAGATGACCGAGGGCCGGTTGGTACAGCGCACTGACGCGCAACGAATTGGCTTCGATGGCATGAAATGGGTGCTGTACGGCGTCACCACACGCGTATTCGATGAATCCGGTGTAACGCAAAGTTCGCAAGACTCGATCATACGGTCTGACTTCACAATCACACCGGGTGATCTGGAGCGGGTGAATATCGAACCGGAAGAGTTGAACTATCGGGATTTGGCCAGTCTTGTCACTCGATTGCAGTCCAGCGGAATTCGAGCATCTCGCTGGGTTGTGGACCTTGCCTTCAAAATATCACAGCCATTTGCCGCGACGATCATTGTGCTCTTTGGAGTACCTTTTGCCGCGTTTCGGAGGCGCGGGGGACTCGTTTTCGGATTTGGATTATCACTGCTGGTTTGCTTTGTCTATTTTGGTTTCATTCAAGTAGGGAAAATCCTGGGCTACAACGGGCTGATTTCCCCTCTCGTGGCGGCATGGGCAGGGAATCTGGTCTTTGGTGTGTTGGGGATAGGATTGGTGTTTCGCGCCCCAAAATAATATCCGGTCAATATGATCCCTCATACAAAGCGCGCCGTGGTGTTTTCCACGGCGCGCTTTGTATATGTTGCTTTCCGGTGAATCAAGTCAGAACTTTACTCTCTGAGTAATTCCTACTCCGACACCGCGCGCATTGTTGAAGAGACCGCCATCCCATTCCCACCCAACACTGAGCTCATAGTGCGATAGAATCAAGTCGCCACCGAGACCCACTCGCAATTTATGCGGGCCGCCAGCGTGCGCTCCCGTTGCAATTCGAATGATCTTGGTGGGAGAATACTCAGCCGCGGCCCCGACGGCAAACGCAGGATCGTCAAGCGGTGCACCGGAAGTCACGAGTTCCGCTTGACCAAGAAGGTTCCATTTGCGTGATGCGTGGTAGGCAGCGTTTAACGTCACCGTAACTGGCAGGCGGGTCGATATCGCTCCACCATAATAGGTCGTATCAGATGTGGAAAACGCTCGATCCAGATATCCCTCTTCGTCTAATGAATCAACCACAATGCCGCCGGAGTCGGTTGAGAACGACGCGACATGATTCTGGTCCACGATCCATGAAATGCTTGCACCGAGTTGTCGCACGGAGAGTCCGGTTTCCCATTTGTTGTTCCAAATCGCCAGTGCGGCAAGATCAAATCCGACTCCGTCGCCGGCGGACGATTCGAGTGCTTGCACTACCGCATTTCCCGAGATGAGAGAATCCGTGACGGTCAGGTTCCCACCGGCATCAACAACTTTCTGCAAATTGAGGCCCTGAAAAAAATGAAAGGCTGCTCCCGCAAACAGATGAGGAATGAACTGTTGCTCGAACTCATGCCCAAACCCAGCGGAGTAATCGAGAAAGAGATGGCTCTCGCCGCGGAGCCCGCTCAAAGTGTACTGCTCACCAAGCGTGTTTCCCAGCAATGCCAACTTTACAAGGTTTTTTGGAAGAGTTCCGTACCCGGCAGATTCGATTGCAAGACGTCCGCCGAATCGATTGTAGTTAAAGGTGAAAAATGGAACCGACAGCTGCCCGAATACACTTGTACCATCTTCTGGAATCTGATCCACAAGGTCGTGAATGTCTGAATCGGAAAGGTATCTGTCACCTGCAATATGGTCATTCCAGTAGGCCGTCGAAATGCTGTTGTTGCTGACATTGAACGCAGCCCCAAACAATTCCAACCCATACTGATATGGCATCGATCTCGCGAGTATTGCCGAATTGCCTGCAAGCGCACTCCCGAATCTCCGGTCAAGCGACCTGATTCCCGCATGTGATGCCGAGCCCGGATCAAGGGGCTGAGCGTTGAGTACAATCGGCAGCAGCATTCCTACTAGAATCAGGCGGCGCATCAGTAGTCACCTGTGCGAACGCGGTAAGCCGCATCCGCGATAACTTGCACGGTAATGTAGTCGGATGCGTGTGCAACCAGAGTGTCGCCCAATGACGCAGGAAGAAAAAGGTCCACTCGGACAAAGAACGGAGGCGACTGAAGTAACGCGACAAACGGCTCAGCCAGTGTAACTGTATGCTCGGAGTACTGTTCCATTGCGGCCCTATGGTCTTGAAGCGGCGGAGTCGGAACCACGATCTGAGCAACTGAGAATGTAGCTAGCGGCAGTTCCGGCGAGAGATCGAGACTGTCGCGGGCGGCGTACATTGTCACCGTTCCTCCGAGAGGGAGGCGATTCCAGACCTTTATGAGTGCATTCGCACTCTGAATGTCTTCAATTGGCTCAATATCAATCTGCTGAACGGATCCGATGTTGTTAACAGTATCCAAAGTGAACGCAAGTGGCGCAACCACTTTGACTGAGAGTGAAACCGTGTCGCGCTCATCCGTCAGAACGACGCCGTTTGCCGTTGCGTGACCCCAATAGGCGATAGAGTCCGGATACTCTGCGAGGAGTGACCCCAATCCCTCGATGATGAACAACGTGTCAATACCGAGTTGAACCTGTTCCAGCACGATCGGAACCTGAGCAATCTCTTGGCCACTGAGAAATGAGGCAATATACACAGAGAAATCTGACGTAACGTGTACTTGTGAGACGATGTGTAATTCTGCCCGAACATCGGTTGGACGTACGCCCTCCCAGCCCGTGGGGGGCCGATCGACGGATTGACCGTCTGGGTCGATCTCCACCTCCAGGTTGTTTAAGACACCGTCAAAGTAACGAAAATACAATGCAGAAAGTTCGATTTCTCCGGCTACATACTCGCCTTCACCGAGGAAAATGCGTCTTTCCGGAGTCTGGATACTCAGGGATCTCAAGGATGCCGCGATAAGTTGCGGTTCGGTATCAGACAGACGCATCACGTAGCCATTCAACGATAGTTGTGCAAAATTTCGACCGTGTGCTGGCACGAAGTGCCTGCTGCGCAGCGTATCCCCTTCTGCCGATAACAAGTCAGGAAACACAATCTCCATGCTGTCATCGAATTGCGACTGGTTGATTGCAGTCAAGCTCAGGGTTGCCGAATCAATCACGGCATAAAACAGCCGGTGTTGCTGATCAAGCTCGAACAAGCTGTCTTTATCTACGTGCTGAGGAAAGACCACACCGTAGTACGGCACTGTCTGAATCGTTCCAATGGCCGTCTCGATTTCGAGACCTGCTGTAGAATCGACTAGGATGTTCGTTCCCCCGTCCCCAATTGCAGAAACAGAAAACGAAATCGAGCTTCCGTATCGGTCATTGTCCACGGACGCAGTTAGGTCCAGTACTTGAAATGGGGCCAGAGTGATTTCACTCAATAGCAGATAACTATCGCCTCGATCATTGCGGGCATTAACTGCGAGGGACGAAACAGAATAGCCCAGTGTGTTTTGCAGGCTGAACCGAACGGAACCGGTATCTACGCGAAAACAGTCTACTCCCGCTGGTAACTCAAAGCGGTACTCGCCTAACAGATTGTGAGACGGAAGTTCAGGAACAGTGACGCCGTGCAATTCGGCCACCGCTGGATTCAACGTCGACAGATGCAGGCCTGATTGTAAACTGTCATTCACGGGCAGGCGGATTGCCTGAATGTCTCGCCGGATGCTTCTGCTGAGAGCATCGAATCGAAGGGAGTCATTCAATGAAGCATTAACACTCTGCTCGGCGACAAATTCCAAAATGCTGTCACTGCCCATGCCGATTCCCCAGCCTTCATCTTCGATCGACCTACTCGAATCCACCAGGTCAATGACTCGATAAGTGCGCGCACTCAGTGGAATAGTCGCATGCAAATCCCACTCGAGGTTCCCCGGCGCCTCCGGCAGCGCACAAGACTCGAGCATCATGGTGACGAACACCATCAGGCCAATTGCGAGGGCTGGAAACTTCATCCGGCTTGCAGGTTTCGTAGAAAAGTGAAGAGGAACGACCCGCGAAAAAACTTCACGACCGTTCCTCTTCGTAGTATACCGGATCATCAGCTGCAGAAAGTCAAGATTAGCAGTGCCAAAGGCAAGGCTCGGCCTTAGGTGCCGATATCCCAGGACGACATGTACTGCTTCTGCTCAGGCGTAAGCTTGTCCATCTTACTGCCCATCGTTGCCAGCTTGGTCGTGGCAATCCACTCCTCGATCTTCTTCGGAACATTATGAACGGCGACGCTAAGTTTCGCGCCCGATTTGATGGCATACTCAGTGGTCAGCGCTTGAGTCGCGAAGCTCATGTCCATGACAGAAGCCGGATGACCGTGGGCAGCGGCGAGATTGACCAACCGGCCTTCGCCGATGACGAGAATTCGACGGCCACTGGGAAGCGAGTAGCGATCGACAAACTGCACCACGTTCTTCTCAACCCGCTTGGACATCTTGGTCAGACCTTTCAGGTCCAGCTCAACATCAAAATGACCGCTATTGCACACTACCGCGCCGTCCTTCATCTTGCTGAAATGCTCCGGGCGAATCACATGCATGTTGCCTGTAACGGTGCAGAAAAAATCTCCAATCGGGGCGGCGGCTGCCATAGGCATGACTTCGTAGCCATCCATCTTTGCCTCGAGAGCACGAATTGGATTAATTTCCGTGACAACCACTCGCGCTCCGTGTCCTTGGGCTCGCGATGCAAATCCCTTTCCGCACATGCCATAACCTGCAACGACAACCGTTCGTCCTGCCAGGAGCATATCTGTTGCGCGAATGATGCCGT
Organism: uncultured Alphaproteobacteria bacterium; assembly: GCA_964631675.1. GTDB lineage: Bacteria > Electryoneota > RPQS01 > RPQS01 > RPQS01 > CAZVXJ01. The sequence goes on along the minus strand of CAZVXJ010000003.1, from coordinate 28,365 downwards.
CAAGTGTGGACTGACCCGTGCCGTAACGATTATCAAATAGATGCTTCGTCTCGGCGTCATTTACTGCAAACACCGGGAATAACAAATTGCCGTCCTTGTGCAGGGCACGAAGCCGGATCACACCAGTTGTCGTCTCTTCGAGAGATGCGATGATTCCTTCAGCAAAGGCTTTGTGCGTCGTGTGGAGGCCGTGAACAAGGTCAGCACCATCGTCCATGGTAATTGTAGGCTGAAAACGCATCGCGGCATCAAGGTGATCGTAGTACGTGTCCCGGTCTTCGCCCTTTATGGCATAGACGCGAATACCAAAATCCTGAACCAACGACGCGGCTACATCATCCTGAGTGGAGAGCGGGTTGGATGCACAAAGTACCAGATCAGCTCCGCCCGCCTTCAGGGTACGCATCAGGTTGGCGGTTTCTGCGGTCACATGCAAACAGGCCGCCATTCGCTTGCCCTTCAACGGCTTGTCCTTTTCAAAGCGCTCGCGTATTTTGGTGAGCACGGGCATGTCCTGGTCAGCCCAAAGAATGCGGCTCTTGCCCTGCCCGGCAAGCGAAAGGTCAGCCACATGATATTCCCGCTTGGTGCGTGGTGCGGATTTGGATTTTGTGCGTTCTGCTGTCGTTGTATTACTCATGCCAGTTCCTCAACTTTATTTGTTTTTTCCCATGAAAATCCATCTCCCGAGCGGCCAAAATGTCCATAAGACGCGGTATCTCTATACACGGGCCGGCGCAAGTCCAGTGACTTGATGATGCCCTTAGGCGTGAGATCAAATACTTTGCGAACTTTTTTCTCAAGTTCCTGGTTCGTCAGTTTGCTGGTCCCTTTCGTGTCAACTTTGAGTGACACCGGTTCAGCCACACCGATCGCATAGGCGACTTGAATCTCGCATTCGGCGGCCAGTTTGGCCGCAACAATGTTCTTAGCAACCCAGCGAGCAGCATAGGCAGCACTTCGATCGACCTTCGTCGGATCCTTGCCTGAAAATGCACCGCCCCCGTGAGGAACCCAACCGCCATAAGTGTCAACGATGATCTTGCGTCCGGTTAGCCCGGCATCCCCCTGCGGACCGCCAATCACGAAACGACCGGTCGGATTGACGTAAACTCGAGCATCCTTCTTCAGCATGTTTTCCGGAATCACAGGATCGATGACGTATTTCCGAATATCGCGCACAATATCTTCGTGCTTTGCTTCCTCGCCATGCTGCGTCGAAACCACAACAGTTTCCACCGCAACAGGCTTGTTATCTTGATAGCGAACTGAAACCTGAGCTTTTCCATCCGGGCGCAGGTATGAAAGGGTACCCTTCTTGCGAACTTCGGACAGTCGCAAAGTAAGGCGGTGTGCGAGCATGATCGGAAGCGGCATGAGTTCGGGCGTGTGATCGCAGGCGTATCCAAACATCATGCCCTGATCTCCTGCCCCGTCACGATCGACTCCCATAGCAATATCCGGGCTTTGACGGTCAATCGTTGTGATGACCGCACACGTCTCGAAATCGAATCCGTAATGGGCATTCGTGTAGCCAATATCTTTCACCACACCACGAACCAGTGCCGGTACATCCACATAGGTCTGTGTCGTAATCTCGCCGCCGACCAGCACAAGTCCGGTAGTTACAAAAGTCTCACAGGCGACTCGACCAACCGGATCATCCCGCAGGACTGCATCAAGCATGGCATCAGATATTTGGTCTGCAATTTTGTCGGGATGACCTTCGGTGACCGACTCACTCGAAAACACGAATTCGTTCATTGACTTGGAAATAAGGGATAGGTTGACAAGCAATCCAAGCTGGGAAGCGTGTGACCGCTACGTGCAGCAAGGCACGATCAGACTAATTTGAAATCTGGCTCTGGGCAAGAATCTCACTGGAGTCACCCAGGTTATAACGCAAGAACTGACCAACGATGGATGAATTGTTTCCCACAATCGACGATTCCACCAGGGCATTCTCAACCCGGGCATCTTCGCCAAGAATGCTGTCTCTAACCATCGCATCCCGCACGACTGCACCTTTAGCAATGGTAGCATGTGGTCCGATCACGGATCTTTCAATTATCGCATCGGGATGCACGTAAACCGGGGGAACAATGACGGCACCGGAAACTCCCGTAACGTCATCCTGCGGCATTGCGTCAAGCAAATGGCGATTGGTTTCAAGCAGTGTTTCGGGTTTTCCGCAGTCATACCAGCTGCTCACGGGAAAGGTGGAAAATCGCTCCCCTTCTTCCACCATCAGCTGAAGAGCATCTGTAAGTTGAAACTCACCGCGTGTCGTCAGATTTCGCTCGAACAGCGTGTTGATGCAGCGCTTCAGTCGTGGCGCATTTCGAATAATGTAGATCCCGACCAAGACAAGATTTGACTTTGGGGTCTGTGGTTTCTCAACGAGGCGGGACACCACACCGTTTTCAATCTCAACAACACCAAATCTGCGCGGATCGATTACCTCGCGAACACCCAGGCTGGATCCATTCGCATTGGTCAGAACCTGTGTAAGATCCATTTCAAACACGGTGTCACCAAGAATCACCAGGACTTCACGGTCATTGTCTCCAAGTCCCAGCGACACAGCATGACCTAATCCGCGGGGTTCCGCCTGCAGCACGTACTCGGTGTTGAAAGCATAGTTCGAATTTACATACTGCTCGATTAACTCCCCCATCTGCCCCACAATGAGCGTCACATCCCTGATTCCCGCCACATAGAGATGATCGAGAATATGTCCAAGAATTGGTTTCCCGGCGACGTTCAGCAGGACTTTTGGTAGGGTAAACGTATGCGGACGCAGACGCGAACCTGCTCCTGCTACAGGGATAATAGCTTTCAACAGATGACCAAGAGCTCAGTGATGCGGAATTGAGGGCGTTTCAAAATGGCAGACCCACAAGATACGAATCTCCCCGGTCTTATTCAACTCGGTGACGCCGCCATCTTGACTTCCGTAATCGTAGGAATATCAAATGGATCAGTAGCTCGAAGTAATGCCAGATAAACCGTCGCTGCATCCAAAAGCTGGAGCGTCTTTAGTCCCCGCATCAGTCTGTTGAGGCCCGGCCAGAGCTCGGCCGGATCCAGGGTCAGATGCGAAATACCCAAGCGGTCCAACACGATCTTCAGGCTTGGCCGGGGATCCACCAGTTTGCCGGTTGACGGCCAACTGCCAAGAAAGACGACCAAGGGAGTTGGGAGGACCTGACCTAAAAACGGCAATGCCTCAATTTCATTGTGGGCGAGTTCGGGAAGATCGGCGACATGCGACCAGACTTTGGAGTTTTCCGCCAATTGGGTGCGAAAGCGAAAACCGAGCGCACCGGAAAAGCTCGCTTGTAGTGCATACACCACGATGGTGCGATCAACGAGATGCCTGGCAAAGTCCAATGCCGGATTCTCGGCCGGCGCAAGGCTGCGATACCTGTTCGCCTCGGCAGTAAGGGCGGCAAAGTCAATGTCCAGCGGTCTCGTGCCATCAAACCCGTATACATCTTCGAGAACCGCCAAGACTGCTCCAAGTCCAAATCCAATCGCTGCTCGCGGAGGGTAGCCACCGGGTAGCATAAGATGTGGAACTCTTGCTTGGTCGGCCAATTCCTTCAGCTTTCCTCCGCTGGACATCGCAAACCAAATGCGATCGGAAGGCACCTGTTCAAACGCCAGCACCGACTCTGCAGTATTCCCGGAATAGCTGCTGACGAGTCTGGGGTCAGAGTAAACTCCGGGATTCCTGCGAACTGAGATTCGCACATTGACAAGCGGCGGATGCATTCCGAATGCAGTGATTAGATCGCCCGCCACAGCACTCCCGCCAAGGCCTATCCAGTCGACGGCATCAGGGCGCATCAGCGGGTGTTTGCGCGAAAATTCTTTACCGAGCACCATCCCTCGTTGAATCTGTTCGGGAAGTTCCAGGGTCTTCCCCAACATGTCCTGCGAATCGAGAGTCTTTACTCGTGACTCAGTGAGATTGATTGGCTTCAAAGGAGAGCAGTGGGGTTAAGCAGCGTGGTAAGATCGAGTAAGACTCGGTGCGACTAATCAAGTAAACCAGATGGGAAGGTCTGCGAGGCGGGACTTGAGTTCACCCGTGAGAAATTGCTGGATATCCGAAGCCGTGTTCATGCGCAAACTTCTGGCTGCTATCTTCCGGCAATCGGCCATGCTCAGCGTGCGAACGGTCTTCTTGATTTCCGGCAGGGTGGGTGCGTTGGCGGAAATCTCGTCAATTCCGAGCCCCACGAGAAGCGGCACGGCAATCAGGTTCGCGCCCATTTCCCCGCAGATCGCCACCGGTTTCTTCGCGTGGTGAGCGGCTCTAACGGTCATTTGTATCATCCGCAGCACCGCCGGATGAAAACTGCGATAGTACGCGCTGATCATATCGTTGCCGCGATCGGCGGCAACGGTGTATTGAATCAGGTCGTTCGTACCAATTGAAAAGAAGTCGCACTCCAGCGCAAGCTTGTCCGCGATGACTACCGCAGACGGAATCTCAATCATGATACCGACTTTGATGCGCGGATCATGCGGTATACGCATCCGGTCAAGCTCAGCTGAAGCCTCGGCCAGGACGGCTCTGGCCTCACGCAGTTCTTCCAGACCGGAAATGAACGGGAACATGATTCTCACGTTTCCACGAGACGAGGCGCGAAGTATCGCGCGAAGCTGCGCCCGAAAAAGATCTCGGCGCGACAGCGACACTCTGATCGCTCGGTAGCCAAGAAATGGATTCTTTTCATCCTTGAGATTGATGGAGCCGTGGAGCTTATCACCTCCGAGGTCAAAGGTGCGAATGACAAGCGGATGAGGGGCGATCAACTCTGCCGCACGGTCATAAGTGTGAAACTGTTCATCCTCTGTAGGGACCGTATCACGGGTCAGAAACAGAAACTCGCTCCGGAACAGCCCGACTCCCGTTCCGCCATGCGAGATGACCCCTTCGGCTTCATAGGGGAGTTCTATGTTTCCCCAAAGCTGAATCTCATGACCATCGGTGGTGACGGCGGGAAGCTCCCGCAAGTTCTCAAGCGATGTGAGAAATCGGCGATAGCGAGACTGTTTGGCCCGATATTCATTCAGAGTGGACTCTTCGGGATGAACGATGATCTTCCCGGAGTTGCCGTTCAGAATGATCTTGTCACCCGGGGCAACCTTCTTTGACAAGTCAGTGACCCCAACTACGGCGGGAATATCAAGTGAACGAGCGAGAATCGCTGTATGTGATGTCAGTCCTCCGGTGTCCGCCGCGAGAGCTTCGATAAGGTGTCGGTCAACGTGCAAGGTATCCGTGGGCGAGAGGTCGTGCGCGACGAGAATCACCGGTTCCGTGGGCTTTTCCGGCATGACATCGCCTTTGCCCGAAAGAAACCTGAGCAGTCGTGATCGCACATCTCGAATATCCGCTGCCCGCTCACGAAAAAGCTCTCCCTGCTGCTTTTCCATCATCTCTACGGCGTGTGTAAAGACATCATTGACGATATAGTCGACAGAGAATTGCTCACGGGTCACACGCGAATTGACTTCATCAATCAGTACATTGTCCTGTAAGATCATCAAGTGGGCGTCGAAGATCTTTGAAGCGGCAATACCGGCGACGGCAAATGCACGGTCGCGTGATCGCTCGATTGCCGAAGCGGTTTCCAATAGTGCTTTTTCGAACCGCGCGAGCTCACTCGCAACCTCATTGGGAGCGATCTTGCGCGGGCTGACTACTGGAGTCTCCGGAATCATCAGGTGAACCCGCCCAATACTGATTCCGGGTGATGCAGGTATGCCGCGAAGAATCAACTCATGAGGCTGGTTCGTACGCGGGTCGCCGGTCTCTAACGTACCTTTAGTCTTCATTAAACTTATTCTCGATGAGTTGAATCAGTTCAACACAAAGCTGCTCTTCATCCTCGCCGTTACATTCCAGGATCAATCTCGACCCCTTGCCTGCGGCAAGCATCATGACCCCCATTATACTCTTGGCGTTAACCCGCATCCCATCGCGCACGAGATGGACATCCGCCTTGAACTTGGATGCAATTTTTGTGAATTGTGCCGCCGGTCTGATGTGCAGTCCCAGGCGATTCAAGAGGATGACTTCCTTTTGGATCAAGCGAGTTTTGTGGGAAACTTAGAGAGCCAATTTTACAAAGTTGAAATCACCGGCAAGTGCAGGCACTGCTATGCCCAGAGTAATGGAGATCAGCAATATCATGATGATGTTGAACCGCAAAATATGTCCGGCATAGGCCGTTGCAAATGCCGTCGCAAAGGCCAGAGTGCCATGCACCGTTTGTCCGCTCGAAGTGGCGAGCGTGGCTGCAAGCATGATAACCGCCGCGACGAGAGCGGCGCGGTTGAGCAGAATCCGAGTACGGAAAAAAAATGGATCAGATAGTGCCGACAAGACTTCTGCGCCGCGCTGCATACCTTCCCGGATTCCCCGCGATCGCAGCAGGAAAGTCCCGCAATTGTAAAATAGCAGAGCGAGTACCGCAGTAGTCACCCAAACTTCAATCGTGGGCCAGATGAGCAAGGGCACGATTGCCAGTCCGAAAATCAGTGGTTTCCATCGATCCCAAATCAGTTGGTCGCCAAGAAGTCCGAGTGGACCGCACAGTCCGTCACGCCACTGTGTAAACTCCGCAGTATTTTTCGCCTCGTTTTCGCGAATTCGACGAAAAAGTGCTCCAATTGCGAATGCCGAAAAAACCGGATGGGCATTCAGATATCCGCCCGCGGCATGTGCGACATCAGCAGGATCGGACGCCGATTTGGTCCATGGCCAAACTGCAAACAGGTAACCCTCGCCTTGCATAGTGCGGTGATTCAAGAACAGCTGTACCAAGAGCGAACGTAAGACGAGTCTGAAGTGAATCAATCTCGAGGTGTTGTTCACAGAACGATCCAAAACCCGGCCAAGGCCACTCCCGGCAGCAGCCAGAGCCAGCGGCGCTTCGTCACGAACCTAAGGAATACAACTGCGGCGCCCGCCCCCATCAGCGCGGGCCACAAACCGGAAAGCGATGGATCGGTAACTTCCGCTATGGAGATACTCACTCCGGCAGTGGCAAAGTTCCCGAGATATAGCCGGGAAACAAAAATTCCGATAAAATAGCCGCCCAGTGTCAGCAGCAGGCCCGCTGCAGCATGGATACCAACAGCGACCAACAACAGCCAGCGAGCGTCTGCCGTTCTCTGATCGGCCACCGCAACCATAAATCTCTGCCCGTATCGCGTCATGATTCGCCGGATGAAAGGTGTCAAATCTCCGCCTGCATGCGCGGTCAAGATGCCGGTCAGTGTAGCGATGACTAGGACTATCCAAGCCGGATCGCCAGTGGACGCAGCAGGAATTCTCGCGGCAACTCCTGTGGCGACTATGGCAGCCACGTTTCCTTCAGGAAACTTTGCCGCGCCAATGGGCAGTGCCCCAAGCCAAAGAAGTTGAAAACCAATTCCGAAGAACAAACCGATTTCCGGTCTTCCGAGCATCCACCCCAACGCAGGGCACGCGATGATCGGCTGACAGATCATGAGCTGCGCAATGGCCGTGGTGTCGAGATAGACGATGATTCCCGTGATTGCGACGGTCACCGCCTGAATCATCAGAATTCCCGCGCGATCATCAGATTAGCCCACTCAGCCAGCAGATCCCGGTACAGAGTCTGCGGTAATTCTTCCAGGTAACTCAGTGCGCGATTTACATGATCGCGTGCACGCTCGGCCGTGAATCGGATTCCGTCCAACTTTATCATCAACTGTATCACGGAACTAACTTGGTCTGAACTGGCGTGAGTATTTCCCAGTGTCGAATTGATCAGAGCTCGTTCTGCGGTTGAAGCATTCTCATAAGCATGTCGCACAATAACCGTTCGTTTTCCTTCCCGAATATCTGCGCCTACCGGTTTGCCGAGGCTCTTTTCGTCAGCCGTAAGTCCGAGTATGTCATCTTGCAATTGAAACGCAGCCCCGCAGGCGCTGCAGAATCGCGCCAATGCCTCGGCCATCGGATGCTTCAGATTGGGAGTGTTGAGTCCGATACACGCGCCCGTAGTCCCGCAAAATTCGTAGAGCGCACCGGTCTTCTTCCACAGCATCGTCTCTATCTGCTCGACCGTTAACTGCTCGATCGGAACACGGGAATACTGAACGTCCAGCATTTCCCCTTCGACCAGTGTACACAGCACGCGCGTATCCAGTTCATTAATAAGCGCGAGAGTGACGGAGGCATCGATTCCGAATTTCCGCGTTAACTCCGTCATCAAACTGATTCCCCACCCGTGCTGAACGTCACCGGCGAGCACAGCAACGCTTAGCCCGTAATGCCGCGCCTCCTCCCCTGAACCAAAAAGGCGATGCGTCGATTCTTTTCGTGCGAATCGTTCGTGAACGGTCCACTGCCCCCGGCGAATTGGATCACGGTCGATGATGTCATCATGCACCAGCGTCCACGTGTGAAAAATCTCCGTCGCAGCCGCGACACTGATGGCTTTGGACTCATCTCCACCGACCGCCCCGCAGCAAAAAAGCAGCACAGCCGGCCGCAGCCGCTTCCCTCCGGATTCGAAATAGCAGGTAACGGCCTCTCGCATGTCGGCTGGCTCAAACCGGCGAACATACTCACCCTTGAGAACGTAGCTTTGGACGAGATCTACCCGACGGTCGATCTCGGCTTGAAGTCTTTGTGATAATTGAATTTGCGAGACAGTCACCGGATTCCTCTTTTGCACTCAAGAGAATAAAATACAACGATTCCGCTCCATTAGCAAGTATGGAGGGGAAGGACCCCAAAAAAGGCTGACCGCATCATCAACTGATGCGGCCAGACATTCACGCACTTAATGGGACAGGATTTCCGCCGCCTATTGGCCGGCGCCCGGGGTGAACCCTGCCGTACCGCCAAAGTTACGCAGATTTGCTGTCATAACACAATCAAACGACTGCTGTTGCAGATTCGCGAGCAGTTCAACCACATCGCGCTGCGTGATAGGGGTATCTGTTGACTTGGCCAGGAATCTGCACCGCCAAAGATCGGTGCAAAACGTCTCGGGTGCGCCATCGGGCCAAACTTTTGTGCCGCGATTGGCGATTACCTCTAGGACGAGCATAGGCGTCTCGGCAGCCTTTAGGGCGGCCCCGAGTTCATTCGCTGACCCACTCTTCCAGTCAAGATATACGTCCACACCAATCAATTGCTTCGTTGGCGACTCCTGTACTCGTACGACATGTTCGGCGTTATGCGGCACACCGGAGCGGTAGCGCACAGCCTTCAGATTCTTCGGCTCGTGACCCAAATTTGAAATGACCGCTTTGGTGAACTCTGCTGTTCCAACCTTGTGTCGACTGACACCGGGATGGTAAATGTCTCCGGTATGCACGCCGTCCTCGAGGGTTCGCAGCCAGCCATTGTGCACAATCTCGGCAACATCGCCTTGCCCAATATGTACCAGCATCATGACCGCGCCCAAAAGTAATCCGGATGGATTTGCTATACCCTGCTTTGCGATATCCGGTGCGGAACCATGAATCGCTTCGAACATGGTTCCATGCTCGCCGATATTGGATGACCCGCAAAGTCCCACTGAGCCGATGAGCTGTGCGGCTACATCGGACAGGATATCACCATACAGGTTTGGCAGACAGATAACATCGAACCGTTCAGGAGTGTCGGCCAATCTTGCCGCACCAATATCGACGATCATGTGTGAAGCTTCAATATCCGGATACTCTTCAGCGATCTCATTAAAGACACGGTGAAAGAGACCGTCTGAAAACTTCATGATGTTATCTTTGGTGAAGCAGCTGACGCGCTGCCGGTGATTGTGTCGCGCGTATTCAAAGGCGTACCGCACAATCTTCTCCGTGCCCGGTCTCGAGATCAATTTCAGTGACAGTGCAACTTGATTCGTCGAACGATACTCTATTCCCGCGTACAAGTCCTCTTCGTTCTCGCGCACGATCACGACGTCCATCGCCGGATGCTTCGTATCTACAAAAGGATGATACGATGCACACGGACGCACATTCGCATACATGCCAAGCGTTTTGCGCACCGTTACATTGAGACTCTTGAATCCGCCGCCCTGGGGAGTTGTAATTGGTGCCTTCAGAAACACCCGAGTTCGCCTCAGTGATTCCCATGAACTGGGTTCAATTCCGGATGGAACGCCGCGGCGGTAGACTGCCTCACCAATTTCAATGGTTTCTATCTGGATGCGCGCCTTTGCCGCTTCGAGCACATGCAGCGTCGCTTCCATGATTTCAGGTCCGATTCCGTCTCCACATGCGACGGTGATAGGAGTTAGTTCCGACAAAAAAGAGAACTCCGTTTCTGTTGAAAATTTACTGGCACAACGTTAACTGGGCCTCAGAATAGTAGACAATGCGTAACAAATAAGTTCAGTACGCGCTTCGAGATGCGGATCGAAATTTACCAAGTCCTGCACCCAAAGTCAAGCCATCAAATCTTGGGAAGGTGCATGGTTCTTGCAATTGTAGCGGGGCGGTTGTAAATTGACTGTCTGGTTGCTCGTGGTGCAACCTTCCCATTAGGGAATCTAAACTCAACCCCAAAGAAAACAATATGGTGAAAAGTAACGGTCCAGTGAGACGAAAAACACTTGCACTCGTGGTCGGGGGCGGTCCGGCTCCGGGCATCAACGGAGTAATCCGCGCCGCGACTATCGAGGCGATCAATTCAGGGTTACACGTTATCGGGATTTACGATGGGTTCCATTGGCTTATGCAAGGTGATTCATCGCGATTCATTGAATTGCCAATGGACATGGTCAGCAGAATACACTTTCTCGGTGGCTCTATCATTCGTACCAGTCGTGATAATCCCACCAAAGATCCCGCAAAAATGAAAAACGTGATCAGCGCCCTCACACAAATGGATGTGGACTACCTGGTCACAATTGGTGGCGACGACACGGCCTATTCTGCTCATCGAATTGCAGAATCACTGCCGGAACAAATGCAAATTGCTCATGTACCCAAAACCATCGATAACGATCTGCCTTTAGCCGGCGACTTGCCGACATTTGGCTATGAAACCGCAAGGCACGTAGGCTCTGAGATTGTTAGGTCACTGATGGACGATGCTCAAACCACGAGCCGCTGGTACATCGTTGTGACGATGGGAAGGAAGGCCGGTCATCTTGCATTGGGAATTGGGAAAGCTGCGGGTGCCACGCTGATTGTGATCGGTGAGGAATTTCGCAATCGGACAATCACATTCTCCAATGTCTGCGATATCATCGAGGCTTCAACGATCAAGCGGCTCGCTATGGGCCGAAACTATGGCGTTGCCGTTGTGGCGGAGGGTATACTGGATTTGATTGACAAGGAAGACTTGACTCGCGTGGCAGAGCTGGACTATGACGCGCACGGAAATCTGCGGTTTTCAGAGATTGACCTGGGCCGACTCCTGAAAAATGAAATCATGCGCCGATTCAAGGAGCGCGGTATCTCGCTTTCCATGGTCTCAAAGGATGTTGGGTATGAATTGCGTTGTGCTCCACCTATTCCTTTTGACCGGGACTACACGCAAGATCTGGGTTATGCGGCAGTAAAATATCTCCTGGACGGAGGATCAGGCGCAATCGTCTCGATCAACCGAGGGAAAATCATCCCCGTACCCTTCAAAGACCTGACGGATCCTAAAACCGGCCGTTTGAGCATTCGGACGGTAGATGTAGATTCTGACAGTTATCGCGTTGCAAGGCAGTACATGGTAAGGCTCAGCCCCTCTGACTTCTCGGATGTGAAAAATGTATCACGTCTTGCGGTCATCGGAAAAATGGAGCGCGAAGAATTCGAAAAACAATTCCGCTATCTCATCAATGATCCGCCGGTTCGAGAGGCAGAACCGTTACCTGCAATTCATCCGGTTGCCTTGCAATAGTTGCCGTGCTGCTGGATAGATTGGACGGACGAGTCGAATGACTCGTCCGTTTTGTTTCGTATGCTAAAGGGTAGGAGGCAAGGCAGCGTCGAGCTTTGGAATTGCCTTGCGCGGTGGTCCCGCATATGCGAGTAAAGTCTTCCATTTATCGAACTTGAACTCCGAGAACATCGCCAGATGCTCGATCTGTTCCAGCTGTCGCCAACTTGATACGATCTCAGCATTGTCGTCATCAGCGCCCAAAAGTAAACTGGTTAACTTTAGGCCGTTTATGAACGCGCTAATTCTCTCCTGACTAAACCAGAACACTCCCCGGTAGTGATGACAGCTTAGAAAACTCAGGAAGGAGTGGTTCTCCAACGCGTGCAGCACTGCTGCAAATCGTCTGGGTCCACTCAGAGTTTCAAGCAGATAAGCCTCTTCGGATAGCAGGGACCCGAGAGCGGCCTCATAAGCAGCGTTCTCATAACGTTCTCCAAATTCTGCAAGAGATTCGGCAATTGTGTCGCGCAGCAGCCAATCCTCAAAGATGTCTCCGTGATGCTTCGTCTGTTCGCTGATGGACTCGGATACCGGTAATGTACAGACTAAAATCAACAATATTCTGTCGATTCGGGATTGAGAATCTGCAGGCAGATTCAAAGTAATTTTGGCAATCGAATCTCGCCTTGTGTTCTTGATAAGCGCCTGAGTTCGAGATTTGAAGCCTGATATATCACCGACTCCAAGCGCCATCGCTGCTTGCTCGAAGAACTCTTCGCCATGTTTCAAGAAGTCCTCTATTCCGACTGTGTCGACTAATGGATCAAATCCCTCGCTGCTGATAGCGGAAAGTCCGGCAGCGAAATACTTCTTGAAAGCGGCCAACAATGGTGCATGATGGAGCTTGGCATACTCCCGTTGGATGCTGGGTACTCCGCGTGAACCAAGTCTCGATGCAAGTTCAGAGAGTTTGCCTTCCGGGTCGTCATGTACTTCCATGAATTCAGTGAACACTCGTACCGCATAGGAGCCAAGCTCTATCTGAAATCCGGCCTCGAACAGGGTGGTAGCACTGACAATGTACTCAAGTCCCTGAACATGATCTCTAAGAATGTAGAAAAGTCCGTGATCGTATCGCAAGCTTAGTGCGTCGGCAAGCGTCTTGCGAACCAGTCGTGCACCGGCCCCGGTGTGACTGCGATTGACCGGCGCGGAGAGATGAACGGAACCTGTGCCATGTGTGTAGGCGTTGCGATAGATGACAAGCACGCGTCTGCTGCCAAGCCGATTCGAATATGCGAATACGTTCTCATCAACTTGATGATCTGGTGTGACAAAGTCATACAGATAGAACTCGTCGGCACCACTAAACAATTCGCGTTGACGCAGCAGTGGAAACAGCTGGGATTCATGCCGGCTAATCAAGTGCGGGTCGGGTTGTTCGTCATAATAGGCTCTCTGGTATTCGTGACCGTATTTTTCCGTGAAGCCCTCAATTTGACCATGGCCGAACATGGGCAAGCCCGGCAGTGTTGCCATTAGAGTAGCTACTCCGAAGTACTTGTCCCCTTTGCCGAACTGTTCAACTGCCGTATCTTCATCCGGATTATTCATAAAATTGACGTAGCGTTGGAGAATACGCGGGTCGAACTCGATGGTGTTCTTGATGACCTGCCGGTATTTAGCGTTCTCCTCATTCTTCATCATGTTCATGAATGCGCTGTTGTAGACCCGGTGCATGCCGAGCGTACGCACAAAGAATCCTTCTGTCAGCCAAAATGCTTCGGCAATCAACAAGGTTTCCGGTGCTTCAATGGCCATTCGATCTACGACATCCCGCCAGAACTCGGTCGGCATCAGTCGGCTAAACTGCTCCTGGCTCATGCCGTGTTCGGCGCGGGAAGGAATAGAGCCCCCGCTGCCCGGCGACGGAAACCACAGCCGCTGGTAGTGCCGCTTGGTCAGAGTCATGGCTGCGTCGAATCGAATCACTGAAAACTTTTTCGCGATCTCAATAATCAACTGAATCACCGCTTCCCGTGTCTCCGGGGAGAGAAAATTCAATTGAGCGGTATCATTCCACGGGAAACTTGTGCCGTCATTTCCGTGATAGACGTATCTAACACGGCCATCGCGATGATCTCGCATCTCAAAGACAACGGCGGCATCACTCTGATCCCAGTAGCCATCTTCAACACGCAGTTCGATATCGGGCCAGGGAGACAAGTTCGTCCCTGTGAAACGATAGGCCGGGTAAGGTGGGTGGTTGAGCTGCAGAAAACGATCCGGATGATCGTGCATCCACCTTGAGTCCATTCCCATGTGATTGGGCACAATGTCACTGGCCAGGCGAATACCATGTTGACGCGCTTTTTTGCGAAGCTCTTCCAGTGCTCCATTACCACCCAGATCGTCTGCGATCACATAGTCGAATAAGGAATAGGCAGACGCAACTGCATCGATGTTTCCGCGTAAGTGTTTGATGGTTCTTGATGCACGGCTGCGTTGCCACAGACCTATCAGCCACAGCGAGTTGAATCCCCATCGGGCAAGTTCGGCCAACTCCTGCTCGGGAATGTCATCCAGTGTGCGAATTCCTCTTGCGTACTTCTTTGACAGTTGATCGAGCCAAACATGAACGCTTTTTGCCACGAGGACTGTTCGAGGCATCCACTCGGTGTCGGGAGTGTAATGCTCAGGCTCGCTCTCAAGGCTGGTGAAAAACTTGTAGTCTGAGCCAAACCCGCGCTGCGAAATTCCGGGTCCAGTTCGAAAATCGATCACAGGCGTATCGCCCTTCCGAGGTCGAATGTCGGAAGCCCCGCGCTTCTCATCCTCGCGAATCAAATCCCCGGCCAACAGAAGATTCAATCGTACCGATTCCGGCAAGTCCACACCCCATTCTTGGGTGACAAAGGCGAGCTGTTCAAATAGCGAGTGCGGCGCCCGCCGCATGGGTGCCTCGAACAGGTCCATAAGCGTAATCCCACCCAGTGCGGCTTCCGGCTGGGACTTCAAGTACTCACGCATCGCTGCAACGGCTTGAACATAAGGAGTGTACGCAGCGATTTCGTGGTCATCAAACAACGGTTTGAGCGATGAAGCGGCAGGATTGCGATTGTCCACAAAAACAAGAAGCGATTGCAGAACCAATCGCTCCCGGTTCGACCTTCCTGATGTATAGCCACCGATGAAGTCGGCCATACCCGTGATCTTTCGGTAGACTTCTAAAGGCGGGTATGTCCTGGCAAATCCGTGAACAAACTCCTGGAAAGCGGAGACTCCCAGTACACTTTCAATGTATGTGGCCGAATCATTCAGAACATTTGGCTGCTTCTCAATACGGTATTTTTCTGCCACCACACAAAATGCCAAGTCAAGCGCGGCGAGTGCAAACAGATCTCCCGGACGAAAACCACTTGCGGTATGATCGCGATTTGATGCAAGCGATAAGTCGTGCACATTACGCAGCGACGGACGCCATCGCCCGGCCTCAGCAACATAGAGATCGTGATCGAACGCGAGCTTTTCTCGCGTTTTTCCGGCCAAATGAAACTCAACGGGTTGAATAGTCGCCGCAGGATCTGAAGCGATGATTTTGTCGGTGATCGGGGCGTTCATGGAAGATTCTTCAGACATCATTCTTGGCAGAAGATACGATTTTTCCCGGGTGAATGCAAGCCTCCTCGGCACTCTAAGCCAGTCTAATGGCTGGCCGGAAAATACGGCCGTCGAAAGTAGTTTGAATGCGCTATCTTTGACGACACATACCACAGCAGGGAAGAAAGCAGACCCACATAGATCGGTTCAATATTCCCAGGATAAGTTTGAACGCCGGCGGCCCAGGGCCAGATCCGCCAAACCAGCGCAAGCAAGCCCGAACTCAGCATGGCAGGCAATACGTACTTCCGCGGAAATGCCCACCGGGGTGACCACGAAGTGAGAGTCGGCAGGAGAAGTACCGGCGCGCTGATTGACCCAAGAGCATGCCACAAAGTGATGATTGAATCGGATGCAAGCGCAAGTAGGAATGCGCAGACCGTAGTGACCACAAGTCCCCATCGAACCAGGTGGTCGCGTCCCTGCCGTGAAAATTCACCGCCGGATTTCCATACAATATCGCGGCCAAACGCAGATGCCGCCAGGAACATGTAGCTGTCTACCGTTGAAGTCACCACAGCAAACATCGCGGCGATGAACAATCCGCATAGCCCAACAGGGAGTATAGATGCCGCAAGTTCAGGAAACGAGAAGGCAGAATCGGAGAGGTCAGGGAGTAATGCGCGTGCGTAGAGACCTGTTGCGGTGGTCATAAAGTCAAACACGATCCAAAATCCAATGGCCACCAGAAGGCAAGGCACTATCATTCTGGCGCTTCTGGCTGCATACACGCGCTCGTAAAAGAGTGGCTCGATCAGTGTTGTAGATGCGATGAAGTACCAGACTATTACCGCCGCGAGTCCGTTTCCTCCGGTCGGTGTGAATAATGGAGCGGGGACATTTGCCTGCAAGAATTCCATGCCGCCATACTGGAACCCGAGCCAGATTAGCATTGCGGCGAAACCGCCGTACATGACGGCGAATTGCGCAATGTCAGTGCGAACTACACTTCGAAGGCCACCGCCATACACATAGATCGTCGAAACGAGCGTACCGAGAACCAGCGATAGAGGGTAACTCCATCCAGTCATCCATGAAATCAGCTTGCCAAGCATCAGCAGATACGCCGCTGGCATCGTGACAAAGAATATAACGATTGCCGCAACCCGGGCGGCAGGTTTCCCATAGGTCTGTTCGAGTTGTCCGGGTATCGAGTATCCCCGCGTCAGGCGCGCTCGACGTGCAAAGAACAACGCAAACAGAACGGCATGAATGTAATATGGTACACCAAAGACAAACCAATTCGAGAGACCGTAATTGTAAGCGTATTCACTGACTCCCAGAATCCCTCCGTACCATGAACATACGATGGACAGTACGAAGGCAATTGGAGAGAGCGTGCGATTCATTAGAAGGTACTCATCCTCGCTGCGACTGCGCGAGCGCCAGAGTCCTATCAGTAAGGAGCCGACCAAGAATATGGCGACAATCGCGAGGTCTAATGCACCCAGCCTCATTTGTCCTACCACTCAATTCCAAGCGTAAGATAGTACGCCCGCGGTGCGCCTACGATATACAGCGGCTCACCATAATTGTAGCCGAAAGACTCGTACTCCGTGCTCAATAAGTTGGTCACCCGGAAATCTGGCTCAATGGCTTCAATTTCACTGAAAGACGGTTCCCAGCGATATCCAAGGTCAAGCGAAATCAGTGAGTAGGCGGTGACAGCAGTTGCTTCAACCTGCGCGTTGTCGACATACTGCTTGCCCACGAACTTCGCTTCCAGTGCAGTTCGTGCCCCCTGGAAGTTGAACTCTCCTTTCGCATTCCCGATATACGCGGGATCGAACCCAATTCGATTGCCGTCGCGTTTCTCCATCTCGCCGGAAATCCAATCAAATTCTGAATGGTCCACGAAGTGATGATCAGTCAAAGAGAGATTTCCACTGACCCTGATCGAGTGCAGAAGTGATGCACCCGCGACAAACTCCACTCCTTGGTGAAGTGTCTCATTCGCGTTGATTGACAGTGGCACTCCCAAATTATCCAATGCACCATAGGGTACAATGGCATCGCGCAGTGTCATGTGATAGAGATTGACTCCAAAGGCAGCAGCCCGCCACTGCCAATGTGTGCCCAGTTCGAGATCTGTCAATTTCTCCGGCTTGAGCGATGGCCCAACATAGTCAAGAGGCCCATCCCCGGATCTGAACCTCCCTGCATTGTAGTCATGAATGGGCAATGAAAAATAGTCCTGCGGATCGTAAATATCCCGTGGTCTGGGTTCTCGCTCCGCAAATGAAATGCTCGCGTACACGCTCGCCGAGGGTCGGGCAGTCGAGACGTTACCCCGCATGAACTGATAGACTATCCCGGTTCGTGGACTCAGGGCGGAGTAACTCTTTTCAAATTGAACATGCCAGCGGTTATCGTTCAACATTTCAATATGTTGAGCGCGGAACTGCAAGTCCAACATGCCCTTCAATCCACCCGCGACATTAATCAGGTTGTGTATGTACGCGGAGTATGATCGCTTGTGAATCTCATAATCGTAATACCGGTAGTCCGGCGAAACCCCGATGGGTACAAAGTCCGACCATATCACAAATCCTTCGTGGCGTGCCTCGTGCCAGCGAGTTTCGAATCCGGCTGAGGTAGCGCCATACTTGTGCTGCAATGACATGCGCGGAATCCAACCGCCATCGGTTTCGTTGATCTTCCTACGGCGAAGCACCGTGGCGATGGCAGTGTCGGCCTGCTCGAAAAAATATTGATTCGCGTACTCTCCCGCGCGAAACTGGTCATAGTAGCCGTTGCCGCGAAACAAATAGAGCGAATTGTCCAATTCTAATCGCTCGGAAATCTTCCACGTGTCGTGAAGCTCGTAGTGAGGCTGAAAGAAGTTGTCTACTTCACCGGAAAACTGAAACGGATTAAACCGCCGGTCATCTTGCTTGATACCCGTGATTCTGCCTTCAAGATAATCCCTCGATACACCCTCGTAAGCAAGATGAACCTGCTCAGGACCACCGTAAAATATTGCTTTCGAGGTATGCTTGTTTGTAAATCGTGCTCCCGCCAAATAGTAGCTCCACAACTTGCTCCCTGAACCAAATCGGTAACCGTCTGATTCGACCCTGGTTAGTCGTGCCAAGATCCCATAGCGATTTTGTACACGCCCCGATTGGAATTGAATCATGGCACGGCGAGTGTTCCACGATCCGTACATACCCTCGCTGCGAATCAGGGCCCGATCACCTAGCCCGGGAGTGCGTGTAACCAGATTGACAGTCCCCCCAAATGCAGCAGGACCGTAAAGCGAAGAGCCAACTCCTCGCTGGATCTGAATGTCTCCGATGTCCTCTGCAAGGTCGGGCAAGTCCACCCAGAATACTTCATGCGATTCAGCGTCGTTCAGTGGTATGCCATTGACCTGGACCGCAACGCGATCTTGCGCAAGTCCCCGAATCCGCAGATATGAATATCCGAACCCGTTGCCGCCCTCTGAATACGTATGGACGTTCGGCAGTCCGGACAACAGTAGCGGAACGTCTTGTCCGTAATTCGCTTGGTCTACCTCGTCTCGCGATAAATTCGTAAATGTCACCGGATGCTCACTGGAAGCTCTGGTTGCCAAAATTTCAACTTCCGGCATGATGTATCGCGGAATCTCCTCGACGGCCTCATCGCCCACAATAGGCTGCAACTCAAGTGACTTTCTAAGCTCCTGATCCTCATGCGTAACTTCTATCTCCACCCGGTACTCACCAAATCCGACAGCGTTGACTTGGAGAATGTGTTGCCCCACGGTGAGACTGTCCAAATGGTAGTTACCGCGTTTGTCAGACAGCGTTTCAAGAGCTTTCGAGGGAACGAAAACTGCAGCTCCGGGGATGAACGTGCCAGTGGCGGCGTTAGTGATCGTGCCTCGGAGTACGGCAGCAAGACCACATGTACTTGAAGATATGGAAACGATCAAAATTGCGAACAGACTTTTCACAAGGGTACCTCCTGAATAAAAAAACCGCAACCGGAACCGGATGCGGGACGAAGACGTGTGAGACAGGAGTGAGCCCAATGGCAGGATGCCTCTCGCACCGTTTCCTCCGCCGGCATGATCCGGGTCAGGTTCCAAGGGTATTATCTCAGACCACCTTTTGCGTGGCCACCCCTACGGTAGTGATAAACAGAATATAGACGCCATCGCTCACAAAGTCAAGCCACTGGAAATCGCAAGCCCACAATGTGAAATTCTATGAAATTCAGTGATTTAGAATACGGCGACAACGTGCCTCTGCAGCTATGATGTAACTACCAAGATTATTATTTACAATAAATTAAAGTTGTATGTGAAACTTTTCGTACCTTGACAGCCTCGCCAATAATTTGTATATTAATAGGACTTGATTGGTCTTATTATCCGGAGGTGACTGATGTTGGTCTCGATGCAGGCAGATTACGCACTTAGGGTTCTGGTCGACGTGGCAATTCACCAGGTTGACGGTCCTGTTATTACCAGAGACATCGCCGAGCGTCAAGCCATTCCTCGCGTTTTTTTGACCAAGATAGTCGCTCAACTGGCCGGACATTCCTTGCTTCGAACCCAGCGTGGAAAGGGCGGCGGCGTCACACTTGCCATGGATCCCGCACAGATCAACGTATTGTCGGTGATAGAGACTTTCGAAGGACATCTTCAATTCAACCAGTGCGTCGCAGATCCGACTTATTGCCGCCGAGCCGAAGGTTGCACAATACGAGTTCTATGGCAGGATGCAGAGCTTCATGTGGCACAATTCTTCCGCGAGCGTTCGTTGGCGGATATCGTGAAGCGAGTGATGGCCGCGGAGGCAGCAAGTGACTTACTTGACAATCGAGTTCCGGCGCTAACATCAATGCAGCAGCTTCCGGTGCGATAGTTTCTTGAATTCAGAGTCAGCGACGATTAGGCAGGGAAGATCCATAAGTGTTTGAACATGAACCGGGTAACAGTTGGCCAGTGCGGTTTTCGGGATTGGCCGTCATGAATAATCAGAGTGGAGCAATCGTTTGAAGCAGCTTGAAATAGTGAATCTCCACGTGGAGATTGAAGGTCGGGAAATTTTGAAGGGTCTCACTCTGTCTGTGCCCGTGGGTGAGATTCATGCGATTATGGGTCCCAATGGCAGCGGGAAATCTACGCTCGCCTCCACCATCATGGGCCACCCGAAATACACAGTTGTTTCGGGCGACATTCTTTGGAATGGTCAGAGCATTCTGGAGATGGAAGCCGATGAGCGAGCACGACAGGGGTTGTTTCTTGCTTTCCAGTATCCGCAGGAAATCTACGGTGTCTCCACAATGAATTTCCTGCGAATGGCAATGAGCGCGCGTTTCGGCCGTGTACCCAGTTTTGCAGAGTTTAACAAGGAACTCAGTCGTTGGCTGGAGATTCTTGAAATCACTCCCGAATTTGCCAAGAGATTTCTGAATGAAGGTTTCTCCGGTGGCGAGAAGAAGCGAAATGAGATTCTGCAGCTGGGTATGTTGAAGCCTGAAATGGCCATCATGGACGAAACTGACTCTGGTTTGGACATTGATGCACTGAAAGTCGTGTCACGCGGCGTAAACTCAATGCGAAGCGAGGGCTTTGGCTGCCTGGTCATCACACACTATCAGCGGTTGCTGAACTATATTGTCCCGGATGTCGTGCATGTGCTGGTTGACGGCCGCGTGGTGCACAGCGGTGACAAGAGCTTGGCGCTTCAGCTCGAAGATCAAGGTTACGAATGGGTCCGGGAGGATTCGGCAGTGGAAACGGCACAGCCTTAAAACACAAGCCAACAGGAAGGATTGCTTATGTCGGTAGTTGTCGAGTTTACGGTGTTTGAAAGTATTCATGCTCCTGCGGACATTCAGCGCGTTCGCCGGGCTGCCGCAGCGATGATGCAAAATGTCATGAGTTCGGGGAAACTGATCAATGGCGGTTTTTATGCCGATGTGCGCGGCGGCTTCATGCTGCTGAATGTGGATTCCGCAGAGGCTGTTTTTGATCTGGTCTGTCCGTGGCTCCACGATAATTGTACGCTAAAAGTGAGACCGTTCATGGAGATTGAAAAATTTCCGACCCTGATGCAGACGATAGCTGCGCGCGACGTTGTATGATTTGATACAGATGGCAGAGTTGATGCTTCAAATCACGCGTTTTGGCGGCGGCCGTTGCCGCTGCAGGCAAATACCCGGCGGTTAATTTCTCTTCAGGAGGACTTTCGCAATGGACGGAAAGAAATGCGTCTTGGCAACAGTTACGGTGTTCGTGCTGTACTTTCTTCTCAGCGGGTTTTTCTACGCATTCTTGATGAAGGACTGGTTCGAGGGGCAGTCGTTGACGCCCGGAGTCGAGCCGAATATGGTCTGGATCACGGTCATGTGCCTGGTTTATGCCGGGCTGATGGCCTACACGTTTCCGAAAGGATATCGCGGCGGAACTGCGGTATCTGAGGGCGCAAAATTTGGTGTGCTGTTCGCGTTGATCGCATGGCTGCCATCCTCGCTTGCCATGCATGCGATGGGTCAGTGCACCATCATGTCCGTCGTGGTGTCGATGATATGGGAAATTGCCATGGGCGCTCTGCTGGGAATTGTGGTTGCGAAATTATACGGCGCGAAATAATCGGTTTCTCGGTGCAACAGGAAGAGGCTTGAAGTGGAGATAAAAGAGACAGTGGATGCGCGTGGTCTGGTGTGCCCAATGCCAACACTCAGGCTGGCTCAGGCCATGCGCCGAATCAGTGTTGGTGATACTGTGGAGCTGCTCAGTGACGATCCCGGCTCTCAGGAGAACATGACGGCATGGACCAAGAACACTGGCCAGGAGTTGGTGCAGACCGAGCGCGAGGACAAGGTTTTCAAATTCTGGATTCGCCGACTAAAGTAGCGTCGCACTGCGTGCGTTCTTCACCTCCCTCATGAAACTCACCGACCCAACCAAACCTCGCCGGCTCGCTATTGTGGCCTCCAAAGGCACGCTCGACATGGCCTACCCTCCGCTGATTCTTGCCAACGTGGCCGCAAGCATGAACTGGGAGGCCGGAATTTTCTTTACGTTTTACGGATTGGATTTGCTGCATAAGGAGCGGCGCCATAAACTTGGCGTCGCTCCGCTTGCAAATCCCGCGATGCCGTCGCCGATTCCGGGGTCTTCGATCAAGATCCCAAACATGATCGGCATGCTGCCCGGTATGACGGCAATGGCAACGATGATGATGAAAGATTGGATGGCCAAAGCCAATCTCTCTCCGCTGGAAGAGATGTTTGCGATTGCGAAAGAAGGCGGTGTGCGACTGTTTGCCTGTAACACCACGATGCGCGTGATGGGCATCAAGCCGGAAGAGCTTGTTCCCGAGGCGGAATTCGCCGGTTCGCCGGCATTCTTGGATTATGCTGCGGAAGCAGATGTGTCACTGTTTGTGTAGCTTTTTGTTGTCTTGTTGATCACGTAGTTTCACAATTTTTTCAATGCATTTCCGACAATTTCTTCACGGTGAAAAAGGCTGTATTTCCTATGCGATGGGCTGTCCGTCGCAGGGATTCTGCTCGATCATAGATCCGCAGGGCGATCCGGCGTTTTACATCAATCATGCCGAAGAAAACGCGATGGCCGTGAAGATTGTGTTTGAAACGCATGCCCACGCTGACCACGAATCCTGCGCGCGCGAACTTGCCGCGATGACCGATTCACCGCTGATGATGGGACCGGGAACGAAGATCCGCTATCCACATGAAGAATTGCACGATGGTCAGCGGGTGATGATTGGCAAATGGACGTTGGACGTGCTGCATACTCCCGGTCATACTCCGGAGCACGTGTGTTTCTTGATCGAAGACTGGTTCTTGCTCACAGGGGACGTGTTGTTTGTAGGCGACGTTGGAAGAATCGATCTTTCACTGACCGAATTGACGCGCGAAGAACTGACTGTACGTGCCCAAACTCTGCACAAGAGTCTGCAGCGGCTGTTGAGATATCCGGATCACACGGAAATCTATCCCGGCCACTATCGCGGCTCGGTCTGCGGACGTGGGATCGACGACAAGACAGTTAGCACGCTTGGACGTGAGAAAGCTTTTTCTCCTGCGTTGCAAATGAGCGAGGCGGAGTTTGTCGAGTTCCAACTAGATAACATTCCGCCGCTTCCGGATGATTTTCATCGAATCAAGCGGCGCAATTTGGGTGAACTTGTTGTAGCGGTTTGACGGAAGATTTAGATAGTTGCCGTCGCTTCGGTTCGATTACCGCGCGTCTGCATTACAGCCTTCGGCGAACCTTCTGGGACCTGCGTGATCCTTCGGGAGTCATTATGGTCACGCACTGCGGAAAACTTGGCGATCTGATAGCCAGTCTTCCCGTTGCTTCGTGGCTCTTCAAGACTCGCGGAAAGAGAATTCATT
The DNA here is from genome assembly GCA_964631675.1 of uncultured Alphaproteobacteria bacterium. Taxonomy (GTDB): domain Bacteria; phylum Electryoneota; class RPQS01; order RPQS01; family RPQS01; genus CAZVXJ01. Next base: position 4,454 of record CAZVXJ010000003.1, on the reverse strand, counting down.
TTGTCCTCGCGCGCAGCTTTGCGCCGTTTACACTCGTTCGCAGCCTGTTGATGATGCAGGAAATGACCGCAGAGGTCACCTTGGCGGAGTTTCCTGTGAGAGATTGGGAGTGCGGCGGCACGCCGTACAAATTTGATCCCAATCGCTATTATGTTCCGGCCATGGAGTATTACAATTTCGGTTTCCGCCGGCACCCGCGACGATTTGTTCCGGAATATGTGGCCGAAGAGCACGGCCTTGGATACGATCCAAACTTCAAGTTGAGTTTAGGCGACTATCCGCGAACAGACGAAATTCTTTGCAGTGATGAATACATGCGCGAAGAAATTCCGCAAGCTGAGCCGCTTGATTTGACCGAACCTGTACTGGAGAATGCGCAGCGGCTTGCCGGCGCCAAAGAGAGTTTCGTCAGTCAGTCGGGACTGTTTCACATTCTGGATTGGGCCGGCGTGAAGCCAACAAAAGTACTCATCTATCCGCATTCGGTGAACATTCACTTGTTCTCAAAAAATGTGGATTCGCTGAATATCGAGTATATTCAGCGAAAAGTTCGCTAAGTAAACTCGGTGTCGAATTACATAATTCACAGCGGCTGGTGGTGCGACGGCACGGGCGTCCATCCTGGCGCAACAAAATACTCGGATGCACGCATCCGCACCGTAGCGTTCTTTGATGTGTGGTACGAATTTGTTCGCGCTTATACGAAGCCGGAAAAAATTCTGATCGTGGATTCGGCCAGTCCGGTACTCCCCGATCTTGACGGAAAAGACATCGAATGTGTCAGCATGCGGCGCAATTTCCTGCACGGCATGAAATGTGATACACAGTGGGGTGGGTGGACGCGCGCGTTTTTCACTGGAGCTTTCTACGCGTTGATGAACGACGTGGATTACGCGGTATTTGTTGAGCAGGACTGCCTGCCCGTTGGCGAAGGTGTGGTTGAGCGCGCGATCGCGAATATGGGCGACAAGAAGATTTCGTTTTCGCTCGGCGGCCCGAATCGCTCGGATCAGAGTTTCACGATTCTGCGGCGCGATTACATTGCCGAGTTCGCACGGAAGTTCATGGCGATTCCCAAGGACGACCGCGAAATGGATACTGAGGACAAGTTTATGCACATCGTGAATGAGGACGATTCACTTGCGCCGCTGCCCTTCGGATACGGACGCAATCGTCCGATTAACTTTCGCGACCCGCATTTTGTAGCTCAACAGTGGCGGCGCGATGAACTGGAACAATTGTTTGACCTGACCGAGTTTAACTCTTTACGGCAGCTGTTGGACTATGACCGTTCGCCGGGTGTGAAATTGCGGAGGCTGGTGAGAAAAGTAACGAATCCGCGTTAATAATCGCGACATGCCGAAAACGAAAGCAATCTAATGGACAATAAAAAATCGTTCGAACTCGATCTCGACAACTACGACCGCTACGGCTTTCACATGGAAGACAAGTCCACGGTGAAATTGCCGAAGGGCCTGTCGCGGAAAGTCGTGGAAGAGATTTCAGAATTCAAAAAAGAGCCGGAGTGGATGCGGAAGCTTAGGCTGAAGGGCCTGGAGTACTTCTCGCGCAAGCCGAATCCAACTTGGGGGCCGGACCTTTCTACGATCAACTACGATGACATTCACTACTATGTGAGGTCGAACGACAAGGTAGCTACTGATTGGGAAGCCGTTCCCGATGAGATTCGCAACACGTACGACAAGCTGGGCATTCCTGAGGCCGAAAAAAAGTTTCTTGCCGGAGTGGGAGCGCAGTACGATTCGGAAGTGGTGTACCACTCGCTCCAGGAACAATGGAAGAAACAAGGCGTGGTGTTTCTCGATACAGACTCCGGACTTCGCGAATATCCCGAACTTTTCCAAGAGTATTTTTCAAAACTGATCCCGGCAGGCGACAATAAACTTGCCGCACTGAATACCGCAGTATGGTCTGGGGGGAGTTTTGTCTATGTTCCCAAGGGTGTTCATGTCACGATTCCGCTTCAGGCCTATTTCCGCATCAACGCAAAAAATGTAGGCCAGTTTGAACGCACGTTGATTATCGCAGATGAAGGTTCAAATGTACATTACGTCGAAGGCTGCACGGCGCCGGTGTATTCTTCCGACTCCCTGCACTCGGCGGTTGTTGAAATCTATGTGAAAAAGCACGCGCGCGTACGCTATACTACGATTCAAAATTGGTCGAAGAACGTGTACAATCTCGTGACCAAACGGGCCGTGGCCGAAGAGGACGCAACGATGGAGTGGGTGGATTGCAATCTCGGTTCGAAGATCACTATGAAATACCCATCGGTCTACATGATGGGCCGAAAGGCGCGGGCTGACATACTTTCTGTTGCGTACGCAGGTCCTGGCATGCACACCGAGGCCGGTGCTAAAGTGATTCATCGCGCTCCCGAGACCACTTCAGTTATCGTATCAAAGTCGATTTCCCGGGGTGGTGGCCGCACATCCTACCGTGGCTTGGTGGAAGTTGCGCGCGGTGCGGAACGTTCCAAATCCAACGTGAGCTGCGATGCCTTGCTTCTGGATGATCACAGCCGCAGCGATACATACCCCTACATGAACATTCAGGAAGACAAAGTCGAACTCGGTCACGAGGCGACCGTGTCAAAAATTGGTGACGAGCAGATCTTCTATTTGATGAGCCGCGGCATTTCAGAGGCTGATGCCATGACTCTGATTGTTCGTGGATTCATCGAACCGGTGGTGAAAGAGCTGCCGATGGAGTATGCACTCGAAATGAACAGGCTCATACAATTGCAGATGGAGGGGTCGGTTGGCTGAATCAAGTGTTTCATCACCGTTAGCCCGTTCGATTGTTGGCTCTTCACATCCGTGGTGGAGTGTCGAAGAAAGGCTGCATGCTCTGGAACAGGCCCGAAATGCGGCTGTGCCGTCGAGAAATGAGGAAGACTGGCGCCGAACCGATCCAGAGTTGTTTCCATGGAATCAACTCGATGTTGCCCTGCCCGCTCAACTTCAAACTGAAGTTCGCAGTTCCATCCCAGAGCACATCAAAGAGGGCGACGAGCGTGACGAGCTGCGTGCTGTGCAGTTGATTGCCGGCGACGACTATGATTCAAAATTTCTCTATTTCCACCGCGCGCTTAGTCAAAGCCCGGTCGTCCTTCGTATACCTGCCGGTTGGGCAGGTGATACGATAGACATCCATCAATCCATCCTGAGTGAAGGACTTGGAGTTTTTTCGACTGTGATCGTGGTAGAAGCCGGAGCTAACGTAAAGGTTGTCGATCGCTGGTCATTGTCGGATGATCGTGGATTTGCAATTGGCCGTGTTGAAATCGTGGTCAAAGCAGGTGGAAAGTTGGCCTACGTGTGGGAAGACGAATGCGGATCACAGGCATCGGTCTATCGCCGGGGCCGTATTCGCGCGGAAAGGGACAGTGAGGTAACCTGTTACTCGTTTACGCGCGGAGCGGAGTGGCATGTCACTCGACTGGAACTCCTGCTTGCCGGGCGCGGATCATATGGTGTAATTCGCGGACTGTTTTCCGGTGGCGGTGGAGCTCATGCCGAACATCGTACACATCAGCATCACGCCTCACCCAATGCAAAGTCCGATCTGCTTTTCAAAACATTGCTCTCCGGACACGCGCAGTCGGTTTACCAGGGGCTCATAAGCGTTCCGGCGCCAGCCCAGAAAACCGATGCCTATCAGCAGTGCCGAAATCTCTTGCTGGACCCGGGGACGCGCGCCGATGCCATTCCGAAACTTGAGATTATTGCCGATGATGTGCGATGCACACACGGAGCATCCATGGGGTCGCTGAATCCCGAGCACTTGTTTTATCTTCAGAGTCGTGGCCTTTCCAAACAGCAGGCCGCGCGCACGATTGCGATGGGGTTCGCAGAGGAAGTTATTGCGCAGGTGCCAATAGAATCCGCTCGAGAGCGTTGGCGAAATGCCGTAATGAATCAGGTTCAAGTGTCGAGACTCGATTAAACAAAAACGCGCGGGGATTCATCCTCGCGCGTCTTGTCTGTCTACTTAGTTTGGGGACTGAAACACATTGGCTCGTCTACTCCGGCTGTCTGCGTTTGTGCCCCAGAATGTATCGTGAAAAATGCTCTGTGTTTGCTTTCCACACCTGTTGCTCCGGAAAGTACTGAGTGTTCACCGAATGGAATTCACCCGACCGGCGATCGTACCAATAGAAAGAGACGCTATCGGGGTCAACTCCTTCAAGATCAACGCAAGAGGAATCTTGCCAGTACATCACGGGTGCGAGCCAGTCCGTCCCGTCTGGATAGTACTCGGTCTGCGACCAGCCTGTGTCCACGACCTCGATGGTGCAGTATAGCGAGTCAACCGGAGTGGCGCCAATCGGCACGACGAAACCGGTCATGGACGGAATGGCAAGATCAGTTTCGATCAGCGGAGTACACCATCCAGAAGTTTGGTAATTGCCGGCCGCAGCGCGTTGCTTG
>CAZVXJ010000002.1:0-43012 GCA_964631675.1 uncultured Alphaproteobacteria bacterium | reverse complement strand
GTTCCAGAGAGTTACCGGTCCGGCGTCCAACGACGACAATGGCAGTTCTTGAATTCTTCCTACGCCGGGCAATGGACGGCCCTCGTTATCCGGCTGCATTTGTCCCCAGAAGAGAGCAACTTCGTTACCTTCAAGCCTGATTCCCCACGCGTCGCCAAGCGGCACTCCGGAAGCAGTCGAAGTGCGAAAGTAGTCCACGTATCCCGGACAGGCATCAGACGAACTCCAGATCAGTGCTGCGTCGTAGACTGTACAGGAGTCCAGTTCAGGCGGAGTGACTACTGAAGTATCGTTACCCTGACTGGGCAAGTGTCCGAGATACGAGGTCTCAAATCCTAGCCTTGCGCCCGGGTCAAGCAGGGAAACCGTGATACCCGATGATCCGAGTGCCTGAAGTGGATTAACCGTTAGAAAGACACCTTGAGTTGTTCCAGCCGGCAAATGCAGCATCAAGGTTTCGACGACCGACTCTGTATCCGCGCGAACATAGGACGAAGTATCATCCCAGCGATATCCCACATGCGGCGGAATCCCGGCCACGAGCCGGACGTTTGTTAAATCCACGTTGCCTGTGTTCGAAGCCAGTATCTCGTAACGGTAATCCCGATCCGTGCGCATGACTCCCGGGCCTTGGAGGGACACGGTTGCCGTAGGAGCCGCGGTCGCAATATCGAACTGGGACTCAAGAGTATCAGTGGATCCATCGAGCCGGGAAATCAGGAGGCTCGCCATGCCCTGCGGAACGTGCTCGAGATTCCAATGGACCAACGCCTTTGTTCGATCAACCAGCTGCAAGAGGGTTCCGGATACCACCGTGTCTGGCAGAATGAGAGTCACCTGCAACGTACTATCGAAACCGGCGCCTCGCAGCTCACAGGTAACAGATCCTCCGGCGCCCCCCTGATTTGGGTAAATGGAAAGCGCCGAGAATGGCAAGGTCGCGACACTGAGGGACAGCTGTTCGCTTGTGCCTCCGGGTGGCAGAGACCGGACAAATACCATGACATACCATGTTCCCGACTGTACCGCCGGTAAGAGCAGCTGTTGATTGATCGCAAAAGGTTCATTGGCAACATACTCAGCATTGAGTAGTGTCGGAATCTGGTTGAACGAAACATAAAGTTCGTTCATCGCGCCGTTTTGATCGCCAAGCAGAGTGAAATGCAAGTCCATGGCTGCCTCTGACTCGACCTGATAAAACCGCATCTCGCCCGCCGACATTTCCATCACAACAGGAGAGTCGAAAGACAAGGATGGTACAGTGACATTCAGAATGGACGATGAGGCTGAGATATTGTTATCGTCGTCGCTTTCGCGGATGTTGTCTCGGAGATCGGTGCGCACCACCGCATGGTATGCACCGGGACTGAGTCCGGGAACGCGGTTGCGTAAATCGCCCGTTTCACCCGATCTTTCCTCGTCCAGCGTGCGTGTGGAATCCGTACTGATTGATTCGCCCAGGCGCACAGCCATGCTGAAGGAAAGGGCGCCTCCCGGGCCAATATTCACTTGACGATTGCTGACCGCGAGCAATGGATCATCAAGGTCCCATTGAGTGTCAGTCGACAGGTACACACCGTCGCGCATCAATCCTGCTGCGGGGTTTGTGCCAATGTTAACCAGCGACCAAGTAACGGTGACACTATCACCGGGCCTGGCAGAATCAGGAACCTGAATGTCGGTTACAATGAGATCGGCGGGAGCAGGCAGCAAAATCAGGACTTGGCGAGTCTGTGAGTTGTTTGACTCAGAGTCATACTCGTATACATGATTGGTGTTATCCGTTTTCAGCAGTAGGTAGTAGTTGCCCGAAAGGAATGACGGCAGGTCGACCACCAAAGAGACGGTATAACTCGAATCCACCGAAAGGTGCGATGTATGCGATCGGGAAGCGAGAAGGAGGTCGCCCGCATCATGTGTTGAATTGATTGATAGATAGACGGCGTCGTACCACGGCGTCGCCGAGGCGTCACTCGCACCGGCGTTTTCGACAATCCACTCGGCACTGAATGGCTGGCCGGCATTCCCTATTGAGTCGGAGACAAAAGATGAAATCTGAAGATCCGGCCAGGGAGACAATTCGACAGTTATGCGCGCATCAGCCCGTCGCGTATTATCCGCACGATTTGAATCAACGACAGCGTTCCCAATGTCAGTGCGCACGATGAGATAGTACTCGTCTGTGATTCCATTGGGTATCGTCACAGTCCTCGATTCAGTATATTCAAACCCAGGATCGAGAGCTCCGAAGTGGCTGGTACTGACCAGGAGGAAATCTGAGTCATAGGAGACGGACGTGTCAGTGGACAGGTAAACAGCATCGGTCCAGGATGAGACCAGCGTTCGCGCAAGTCCGGAGTTCCGTACCGTCCACCCAACCGTGATTTGACCGCCTGACCAAGCTGAGTCCGGAGCGGTAACTGTCGTCAGCTCGAGGTTTACCGCTGGATAGGCGTTGACAGTAATCGGTGAACTTCTCGTGAGATTGTTGGATTCATCGATGTGCTCAAAGACACTGTTGTTCACGTCAGTATGGACGTAGACGTAACGCAAACCGGGAGAAATCGAGTTGGACAAAAGGAAATTGCGTGGAACCAAGTAGGTATTCCCTGGTTGCAGCGAGTCCGTGTGTGGAATCGATGCCAGTTCCGTGGCTGCCTGCGGAATCCAAGTTGGACTGGATGAAAGAAACACTCTGTCGGTCCAAAGAGACGCTATCGCCGCGGATGAACCTGCATTGGAAACTTGATAGGAAACTGAAAGCAAACTACCCGCATTAACCTCCGGCGGCGTCACCAGATCCGAAACTACAAGGTCCGGCCACGGGCTGAGAATTACCTGAAGTGAGTCCGCCGAGCGGCCAACGTTGTTCGATTCAGATTGATTTTCAAACAACTGGTTCATGGCATCCGTCTTGACAAACACATACCGCGCTCCTTCAACACCATTCGGGAGTGTGACATCCGCCTGATGAACATAGCCGGAATCACGGTCCAAGGCAAGATTACGGGCGACACTTGCAAGAACGGTCGCAGTCTGCACATCAAATTCAGGTTCGAGGGACAGATAGACACGATCCGTGAATGTCGTCGTGACCAGCGATCCTGTTCCCGCATTGGTGACTCGCCATTGTACTGCTACGGATTCGCCCGAGTAGGCATCCGATGGAATCGTCACATCAGTCACCTCCAAGTCCGGAGAGCCGATTCTTATGGGTACGCTGCTTCGATAGACGTTACTCACACCTGAGGGCGACTCGGCAACTTGGCTATTCCAATTCACCCATACAAACACGTAGTGCTCGCCGACCACCGCATCAGGTAACACAACGCTTCCAATCCCCTGATAGCTGCTTGCTCGAGGCAGATTGCCGTTGTGCACGAATGTACCCAATACCAAATCCGTGCCTGCCGTCAGAACCGTGTCCGCGGACAGGTAGATACGGTCACTCCACGAATTGATCAGCACATCACCGCTTCCCGAATTCTGGGCATTCCAGTTTATTGAAACTGCCTGTCTGACTGAAGCTGATTCCGGCACAGAGAGCGAATACGGATTGAGATCGGGAAACAGAATTGTAATCGGAACAGGATCCAGAAGCAGGTTATTGGCTTCGTGTCCGTTCTCCAGAATCTGGTTGTTGTCGTCTGTGACAACAAACGAGTACATCTGAGAGGCCGCACCACCGGGGACAGTGATGTTCCCCGTGCCAAAATACTCAGTCTGTGCCGGGAAATCACCGGTGTAATTGACAGTGCACGCTCGGTAGTCGTTCGAACGGTTGAGAATTGTGTCCGTGGACAAATAGATGTTATCAGTCCATGAACTCGATAGAACCGCACCGGACCCCCAATTCTGCACCGTCCACTGAATGGAGACGGTCTGCTGCGCAGTCAGCGTCTCGGGTAGTGCAATCTCCACGGCTGACAGGTCAGCGAATTGTATCAGGATAGGAAGTGAACGCCGTGCATAATTGTTGCCATCATTTTCGCCCTCAAAGACCAGATGGCTAAAATCAGTCTCAACCATGCAATACAATGTCTCGACTGCTGCAGCAGGAATTTGCACATTACCCGTGCCCATATAGCCAAGTCCCGGCTCCAATACCCCTGAGTGTGCAAACGGACCGAATGTGAAATCAGAGCCATGGTCCAGGATAGTGTCCAGCGAAAAATAGACGCGGTCATTCCAATTCGACTGCACTGTTGCACCGGCCCCAGCATTGTTGGTGCGCCAATTCACCGTAATAAGCTCGTTGATGCTTGCAGCAAGCGGCGCACTGACAGAGTCAACAACCAAGTCCGGTGTCGGGGTAAACAGGACGTTCACGGACTCATGTTGATCTGAGTTATTGGACTCGAATGCCGATTCATAAACGGCATTTTCTTTGTCTGTCTTCACAATAATGTAATAGGTACCATCTTCAAGACCCGGTACCGTTACACTCTTTTGGGCAGCATAGTTTGCGCCGCCCTGAAGACCTCCGGTGTGCATTTGAGTTCCGAGCAGAATATCACCGCCATCCAACTCCGGGTTAGCGGAGAGGTAGATTCCATCGGCCCATGTCTGCGGGGCTGCAGGTACGATACTGTTGTTGTGAACCGACCATTGCACATTCATGGTGTCGCCGGAGAACACATTATTCGGTGTGGCCTGCAATGTCGTAACTTCAAGATCAGCTGTCGGCGATTCAGTAATGTTTATCTCTGCATAATCAAAGTTGTTGCATTCATTCTCTTCAACCACCGGACCCGCGGCATGAGTTTCTGCACACCAGGTGCCAAGATTCACAATGAAAGCATCCAGATTGTCCGTGATCACCCAAACGAAGTAAATGCCGTTATAGTCAATCGGAATCTGAATAGTCCGGGTGTTCAGATAGCTTTCACCGGGTGCCAAAGCCATTTCATTCTCAAAAGGTCCGTACATCCGGTCTTCCGGTTCATCAATGTCCACGACCAAGTCCCCCGAGAGCCAGATTCTGTCATTCCACACAGGAGTTACTGTCGGACCTTGACCGTAATTTGTCACACGCCAGGTTACTTGCAGCGGCTGACCGGACCACGCTTGATTCACCATAACGGTATCCACCCGCAGATCAGGCAGGCCCCGAAGCCTGAAAGTCCATTCGGGGCTCTGTGTTTCGCCATATAGATTCTTACTGGTTACCGACCAGCGATAAAACCGGCCGGACTGCAAGGGTATCGTCGTTTGAAAATAGGTATCCGTGAGATTTCCGGCAGTTGGCGAGACCGGTTTTGGAGTGGAATCGGGCCAGAAGTAGAAGTCGTATATCTCGCTCTGGTTCGCAGGCGACCACGAAATACGTGGCAGCGGATTGCTGATGATGTCACTGTTCGTCGGAAAAGGACTGCCCACAAGCCCGGGCAACTGCGACGGAGAAGGTGGTGGAATGACAAAGTCGTTCAACGAAGTATCCGAGATCTGAGGCAAGGACCTTAACGTCAATCTAATACGCGCGAACTCCGTCTCAGGGTAATTCACCAACCAGGCATAAGAGCCGTCATTGTCCGTTGAATCCTCAACCATCTCCCATGTCGGGCCGGGATAGCTGCGATTGAGTTCGATTCTTACGCTTCCCGCCCCATCCTGTGATGCCCACTGTATCAGTGCCTGTTGTCCCATGGAGAAAATTTCGCCGCCGTTGGGAGATACAAGAGTTAGTGAGGGTAAGGCGATCTCAAAATTATTGTCAGAAGTATCTCCGACACCCGCGGCCATCATGCTCAGAACGCGAATCCGGGTAGCGGAGGATGTCGGCAGGTTCGGAATCCAAACCTCATGTCCGTCGTTTAGGGTGTTTGCCGCTATGGTCTGCCAATCTGCACCCGGAAAACTCCGGTTGAACTGAACCGATACATTCCCTGACAGCTGATATGAACTCCATCGTATCGTGTCCGGCTTCGTGGCATACCATTGCTCTCCGCCATTCGGAACTTGAATCTCAAGGACAGGTGAAGCAATGACCAGGTCAGACTCACTGGTATCACCAATAGCCAAGTCAACTGCGCTGCGTATGCGAAAACGCGCATTTCCCGTTGCCGGGGCATTGACGGTCCAGACTTCGGAGCCATCATTTGCCGTATTCAGGAATAGAGGCTCCCAATTCACTGACGGGTAGGATCGGTTCAGGTCGATCCGAATATTACCGAAGAGGTGCTGCGAAGTCCATTGGATCGTGTCGATGTTGGTGATGAACAGAGAGTCACCACCGTCCGGGTTGATCAGAGAGAGGTCAGGCAATTGAATTGCGAAATCCAAGCTGCAAGTGTCAGCGACGACCGGCATGGAAGCAGAACTTATTCGTATTCGAGCCGAATTGGTCACGGGGCCGCTAACACTCCAAATCTCAATTCCGTCATTTGCAATGTTGGATGCAATTGTAATCCATATCCCCGACGGATAGGACCGGTCCAGTTCGATGTTCACATTTCCAGTCAGATTGGGTGCCAGCCAGCGAATAGTATCCGGATTCGTGATCCACAATGATTGGCCACTGGCATGACTGAGTACGGCGAGCGTGGGTATCGAAATCGTGAATGCTCCGGGGGAAGTGTCTGCAACAGAGGGGTGATTGACGCCCGAAATCCGTAGGCGGGCTTCTGAGGTGGCCGGCCCCGCAACAGTCCAAACAAATTGGTTAGTGTTAGGCGCACCGGGCGCGAGCAATTCCCAAAGTTCAGAGGGGAAGCTCCGGTCAATTTCGATGCGGACACTCTCGTTGAAACTCTGAGAGAGCCATGTGATCGATCTCGGCTGACCGACGTACCAGTTTTCGCCGCCGACAGGCGAAGTCAACGTGAGGGTACGAGCTGCAATCGAGAAGTTGTTGCTGGATGTATCGGCAATCGAAGGTGTTGCAACTCCGCGGATTCGGATTCGAGCAGTGCTTGTTGTTGCCCCGGACACAGGCCAGCTAAACTGACCGTCGTTCTCGGTTGTGGCTGCGATAGTCTCCCACGATAAGCTCGGAAAACTCCGATTCAGCTCAATCGCAACGTTTTCATTCAGGAGCGGAGCACTCCACGTGATACTAACCGTATCACCCAGGACAAGAGTTTCGCCGCCATTGGGGGAATTTAACGTGATCGCCGGAGCTATATATTCGTTGACATGGAAGTAATCGAATCTTGCCTGCACACTTGGCGGAGCGTACGCCCCATGGCTCAGACAGATACCGATCTTTGCTGCTGGGTTTTGAATCCACGCGCAGGTGTTGGTGTGTATGGCTGTCCATGTGCTGCCATCCGCTGACCAGGAAGATACCAGCGATGTTCCGATGGCCTCCATGCGAAGGTACAGATCCGTCGTTGTACAGGGGATGTACGCGTCAGTACCGCATGCGGTGCCAGTCTGTACCGTGATGGTTTGTCCGCCATGGTCACTCGAAAAATGACGGCGAAGCACAACCAACTCATTGGCGTTATTCCAATAGGCCAACCCTGCACTATGATGATTTTGTGTTGGTGCGATCTGAACGCGAGTTTGAATGCTGAAGTCGCCGCCTGGGCGCGTGCGAAGCAAATAATGAAGATCACTCTCTGTCGATGCCTGCAGCCAACCGGGTTGAGCGGACATACTCCATTGTGCAGGTGGCTGCGGTACCCAGTTCCAACAGGTATCGATAGATCCGCCAAACTCATCGGCAAAGGGGATGGGTGTTGCAGGACAGTCTGTTGTGGCAAGTTCCAGTATCTCTGCATCACTCAGTGCACGATTGTAGAGCAAGACGTCATCTAAATCGCCGCTGAAGTGAGCCTGAAAACCCGAACCATCGACGTAAGCGGCGCCAAGAGAGAACGGCATTTGCGGGTGAACGGCACCATCGATTGGATGGGAGGCGGATCCTGCCAGCACGCCATCCCGGTAAATGCGTATTGCCGAATTGTCGTAGACTGCGGCAACATGATACCAGACTCCCGGTTGCATTGTAGACAGAGAGAAGTTTACTTCCCCACCTTGACCGGAGTTCTGTTTAGCAGCATACAATCTGAAATTCTGATCCCAAGGCCCGAAACTCCATAAAAACACATTGGCATTGGTGCTGTGATGAGCGGCAATGACGCCATTTTGACTTAATGATGCAAGGTTCACCCATGCCGCGATTGTGAAGGCACTGTCTTCGTGGGAAACGAAACTCGGACTCATGTCGGCTGCATAAGCGGTGGTTCCGTTAAACCGTGCAGCGGAGTTAGTAAGTCCCAAGCGATTCGGGACAAAAGAGACGTCGGTCTGCACCAGGTGATTGCCGCTTCCGCTGCTGTCGCCGCCGTTGCCGTTCAGCGGATAGAAGGCGATCAGGTCTTGATCACTTCCGAACGGCGTACCGCGATTGCTTTCAAATGCCCCCATGTCCGGCAACGATCCCGGCGGATTCGGACGCGGATGGCCTTCAATGTCGGTCGCCGGAGCGCTCGTCATATCTCCCGCTCCGATACCGGGACTCGATTGCCCCAAGCTGAAATCGCGTGCGGCTGTGTCCGAGAACTGGGGTTCCAGATAGAGATTAAAGTACTGGTCGCACGGCGTACCATTTGAATTCATGGTGGAAATTACGCCGAGCTGAGGAAGCGGATTCCCAATGAATGATCCTCCGCTGTTGCCAAATATCAGACTATGCGAGATTTCAACAGATCCTGCGTTGCCGCCCCAAATCACACCGGCTCCGTCGGAATTCGCAATGATTGAATTCCGCAGGGTCATGGAGGAGTTGTCCCAAAAGAAGACCGTGCCACCTGTGGGACAGCGATTCCCCTCAAAAGTGCAGTTTACAAAAACGGGAACAGAGCTATGCTCGGTGCAAACCGCGGAACCACCGGCATCCGAGGCGCCATTGCCGACGGAGTTCCTCTCAAATACACAATTGGTGATCGGACCTGATGATTGATACGTATAGAATCCGCTGCCCCGTGTGAAATATTGTGCGGACGACCCGGCAGCATAATTCCCAGAAAATCTGCATGACGAAATCGAGTATGTACTTCGCGCAAGTCCCAATCCGTTCCCACCGCTCCAGCCAACTGCAATATTTGTCCAGTTCCTGCGAATCGTAGAACGGGCCATTGTCAGCGAACTGTTGAAGTCGAAATACAATCCACCGCCGGCTTGATCGTAGTTTGCGTCGACCGCATTGTCTTCTATGACGCAGTCCGTGATGGTCGCAGTCGATCCGGTGCCGTATAGTCCGCCACCGCGTAGATGTGGATAGCCGGTGTAATGGTAGATTCGGTTCTTCCGGATTGTAGAATGAGATAACGTCACAGTCGAGTTTACACAGGCCATACCGCCGCCGTTTTCATTCTGCCGCTCCGCGAATTCAATCACCGTGTACTCGAAACGATTGTCTCTAGCCGTAAAATCGAGATTGATTCCGCGCCAGTGCGTAACCGATGTGTCGCAGGTGAAGCGCACGGAGTCGCCGAGGAGGCCAAGTGAGCGGACAACACCGTTCACAGTCAGTCGGTATGGTCCGTCAAAGAACAGTGTCGTGCCGTTCAGGATCGTGGTCGTGTCCCCCGCAGGAATCGTGATGTTACCCGCGACGTGGCACACACCGGGACCGACAATCGCTGGCAGAGGACCGGTCAACGTGCACGTGGCCTGCGGAATTCCCAGACTATTTTCATAGGCTCCGATATCCGGCATTGAACCTGACGGATCGGGACGCGGGTTGCCGTCCATGTCAACATCGGGAACCGCGTCCATATTACCCGCGCCGATGCAGGGGCTTGTGGGCAATAGACGGTAGTCTGCGTTTGCGGGATTGACGAATAATGGGTCAAAGTCAATATTCCCCTCTCCGCTGAACCCGCCCTGGACATCCGAGTGGGTGACAAGGATGCTACCTGAATTGTTATGTGCTTCATTCTCACCACTTTGACCAGAGTTGTTCCACAAGATGCAATTCTGAACTACCACGTCTCCGGATTCGTACTCAGACAGCCCACCCCCCAAGTCCGAAGCGATGTTACCAGTAATTGTGCAATGCGTGAGGTAGAGGTTTCCGTTGTAGTCAATAAGGCCTCCCCCTTTTCCACTGGCTTGATTGTCATGGATTAGACAGTTCGTGACCGACAAAGTGGAAGCATAGTTGAATACACCGCCCCCACCACTGGAGCCATCCGTGGAGTTTCCCCTGACGATGCAGTTCATTAAGGTTGACACGCAGTCCGTATGAAAAAGTAAGCCGCCTGCGTCGTACTGAGTGTAGTTACCTTCGATAAGGCAATTCTCAAAAATTGGGTTAGATGCATCGTAACATCCTACTCCTCCACCGTCGTAATCCGCCCGGTTGTTCCGTATCGTACAGCGAGAGAACTGTGGTGATGATTGGACCATATGCACACCTCCGCCGGCGCCAGTGTAGAAGCCTCCAAACTTGTGCATATTCTCAATAACACAATAGGAGAGCACCGAAGAATCGGCTGAAACAAACCGCAGGCCCGCGCCTCGAGTTCCCTCGACTAAACTCCTTCCCGTGAAGTAGATCGAGTCCGTCTGCGTACCGATGGCCATAAGAAATCCCGACACAGTAAGAGAGTAGTTCCCATCAAACCAGAGAATCGCTCCAGGCTGAATCACCGTTGTATCGCCTGAACCAACAAATATGTCTGCGATGACGTGCCAAACACCCTGGCCTAGCGTGTCAGACAATGCTCCGGATAGTGTAAGCGGGGGCTGGTAAAGCGATAACACCTCCGCACCGCTAAGTGCATAATTGTAAACTCTGACTTCATCAATCGCTCCGTTCAGCCAGGTCACATGCCTCCACGTACCGATCGAAAAGGGTATCCCTGTCCGCGTGTAAATTTCCGCAGAATTCGGAGGAGCCCCACCGGGCCACACCCAATCAATCACGGGGAGCAGTTGGCCGTCTAGATAAACCTGGACATCACCAAGCATGGGAGTTGCAGAGTCTGGAACCACCCATACGCAGTGGTGCCACTGGTTATCCAGCACAGTCCCGTTATGTTGAACAGCCGCGCCATAGATATCCGTGTAAACACCCGGAGAACTTCCGCGCGAGTCCACTCCACAATAAAAGACCATTCCGGTAATATTGGTATCCGGGTGAGCCCCCCACGCTAGCGCCGGCCCTCCGGTCGGAGATTCGGTCTTGATCCAAAGTGATACCGAACGAGCGGATCCGCCTAGTATTCCGGGCCACCCAGTGTCGACACAGTCGTTTATTCCGTCAAATGAGAGCGCGCCGTTCGTTGTGCCAAATCTGTCAGGGACATAAACCGGAGTGCCGCCGCTGAACGTGCCGGCATGTCCGTTGCCGCTCATGTCACTCACATTCCCGTCCAATGGCCAATGACCGACCAGTGCCGCAGGTTCCCCCGTCGGAGATCCTTCCGGACTCTCGAATGCTCCAATATCCGGCAGCGAACCCAGCGGATCGGGACGCGGGTTGCCGTCCATGTCAACATCGGGAACCGCGTCCATATTACCCGCGCCGATGCAGGGGCTGGACGGCAGAAGTGTGAAGTCGTTTGCACCCGTGTCATCAAACTGCGGATCGACAAATATATTGTTGTATTGATCGCACGGCGTGCCGTTAGCGTTTGTCGTGGATAACGTACCGAATCCTGTCGGCGGAGTGCCGCCACTATTGCCGCCCGAGTTGTCAGAAAAGCAATTATTGACCAGCAAACTGCAATTGCCTGCGTGGGAATAGATGCCCTGTCCGTTGGAGTTGACAATTGCAGAGTTGGTTAACGACACACGGGATGAATTGTACGCAGTTAGACCGGCTCCTTCCGCCGCGGTATTGTCTACAAACGAACAAAAATTGATCGTGGGTCTGGATTCCCAGCACCCAATCCCACCTGCGGCCACGGTGGCCGAGTTATCAAGAAACAGGCAGTTCTCTATGATTGGCAGTGAGCCCTGCCGAATGTGAAGTCCGGCCCCTCCGCCAGTTGTCGAGTTAGATTCGAAACGGCACCCATGGATATAAGGGTTTGATGCGTCGATCTCCAAACCACCGCCGCCTTGGATTGCCGCAGAATTGTTGCTGAAAGAACACTGCGATATTTGCGGATCTGAATTGACGCAGAACCCGCCGCCACCCTTGTCGGAAGCTACATTCGAATCAACCGTGCAGTCAAGAAGTTCGCTTTCTCCGGCATTCTGAAAATAGAATCCGGCGCCGACCGGGGCTAGGTTGCCATTGACTAAGCAACCGTAGACCAACATACCAGACGCAACACAGGCCACAGCACCTCCATAATCTGCCAGCGCCACATTCTCCGTGAATCGACAACTCCTGTACTCGGCATTTGATCCTAATAGAAAAGTGCCGCCGCCGGCATTAGCTGTGTTTCCTTGCCACTCGCAGTCTTCAAAATAGTGCGAATCTCCATCTATATAGATTCCACCTCCGTTTCCGCCCGCCAGATTCCAATCAAAACTGTTGCTGATCGCAGAGACACCAGCGCCTGGTTGTAGTGCCATTCCCCCCCCGCTGTCCAAAGCAGTATTCCCTGAAACGCTCGAGTGCATAATCGTAAATCCCGCTGCCCCATTGGCATAGATTCCGCCTCCCGTATTGGCCGTATTGCCGGTGAGGGTACAAGAATCGAAGGAAACAGGTGACATTTCCAAGTAGACTCCGCCGCCGTTCCCGGTGGAACCGTCCGGAGATGTAGAATTGGCCGCAATTGTACAGCGCCGGATATCGCCCTGGCTCAAATAGACATGTAACCCTCCGCCATCCTGCCAGTTGCTTCCGATCTCGCCGGTCGCGTAATTGCTGTCAATAATGCAATCCGTTAAATTGAATGGTACCGGGTTCTCGTCCGTAAAATACAAACCAGCCCCCATGCCCTGCTGAGTTGATCGAGTCAGGTCGATGTAATTTCCGCGTACAGTGCATCGGCTCATCTCTACTGCGGAATTGGATTGGACATACCCACCGGCTCCTTTTCCTGAGGCCCCGTCCGCGGGAAGGTAGTTGCGCGTGATTCGACAGTCGCGAAACGTCGCCGCACCTCCGAGAATCCAGTACCCTCCTCCAGCGAGGTCAAGACCACCGGTGCACCAATTGGAATCCAAACTGCACGAGTCCAGTGTGACTGCAGAATTCAATGAATAGAAACCGCCGCCTTGAACAGAACTGTTTCCTTGCATCAAGACATTGACAAGGTGCGGTGATGATCCGCCGCTGAATGCCGCACCTCCGCCATTGCCGATTGCATAGTTTGAGATAACGGAACAATCCCTGATGAGTGACGAATCACATTGCTCAAGATATAGTCCTCCTCCTTCCGAGGCCGCCGAGTTGTTTTCAAGTGTGCACTGCTCGATTCGCGGTGAAGCAAGAAACACGTAGATGCCTCCGCCAAGATTCTGTGCCGAGTTCTGTGAAATGTCACATCGTGCGATTAAAGGGTTGGAGTTTTGCTGAATAAACAACCCACCGCCCGAATAGGGTTCGGAGTGGTTATTAGAAATCACGCAATCGGCCACCCGCCCATTGGAGCTGTGGGAGAGATAGATGCCGCCACCGTGTTTAGCTATGCAGTTCTGAATGAGGCTGTGCTCAATGACCGGCGATGCATTGTATGCAAAGATACCCCCGCCGTGGTCCTGCGGCTCCGCACCGGTTGCATGAGCGTTTTCAATCTTGCAGTAGGCTAGTCGCGAAGTGTCATTCGTGCTCTCAATCCGCAGTCCACGCCAGCGGTTTGGTTCGACATTGCTTGATGTGAAGATGATTGAATCTGAAACGGTTCCAAGTGCCAGCAGGGCACCATGAACCATGAATTGGAAGGCACCGTCGAATATTAGCGTGGTGCCTTGAACAATGGTTGTTGTCGTCCCCGCGGCTACGGAAATATCTCCGACTACATGACACACACCTGGACCGACCTGAGCCGGCAGCGGTCCTGAAAGCGTGCATTCAGTTTGAACCGACCCTTCCGGACTCTCGAATGCTCCGATATCCGGCAGCGAGCCCGGTGGATCGGGGCGCGGATTGCCGTCCATGTCAAAGTTTATCGCAGTAGCCAAGTCTCCTGCGCCGATGCAGGGGCTGGTATCAAGGAGCAAATAGTCGGAATTTGGCGGGTCTGCAAACTCCGGGTCCATTGCCAGATTTTGATAGATGTCACACAGGTCCCCATTTGCATTGACAGAATTCAGTTCGAGAAGTCCTTCTGGACAGGTCCCACTACATAATTGTGCTGCGCCCCAAATCACACAATTATGAACAACAACTGGCTGCGGCCAGAACTCATCAGGATCAATTTGAAGCTCAGCTATTTCACTTCCATTTAGAATGGAGTTTTCGATGCTTACAGGCTCAGCATGGTTGCATAATACAGCGATGCCCTGATTGGAGTGAAATGTGCAGTGATTAACCGAGCCGCCGCCGTAGAGAAAAGTTATGCCATTGCCCTGATTCTCGC
This sequence comes from uncultured Alphaproteobacteria bacterium, assembly GCA_964631675.1. GTDB lineage: Bacteria > Electryoneota > RPQS01 > RPQS01 > RPQS01 > CAZVXJ01. The sequence continues at coordinate 28,577 of CAZVXJ010000002.1, read as the reverse complement.
CCAAAATGCAATTCTCGATGGTGCCATTGAAAGTGTTGACAAGAACTCCATCTCCCATGTTTTGTTCAATTCGGCAATTTCTGGCTTCAAGTTCGGCGCCACTCATCCGAATTCCCGCCCCGTAGTTTTGACTCACACGGCAGCGATCGAGAATGAATGGTTGAAATTGCGATATCAGGCGAACCCCGTCAGCCCCGTTCAAAGTCACGTCGCAATCGGTGAACAGAATACTTGCAAAATTGCCATCCGTGAGTACACCTGATCCTGAATTCTCTGTGATGACACAGTATTGAATCGTTCCATACCCGTAATCACCCATTTGAATGCCATGACCCGAATTATTCCGTATAACGCAGCGGCTGATCTGCGGGCTGGCAAAGTACGCGGTTGCCATGCCCGCAGTCTGACATAACTCCACCGTGCAGTCGGAAATCTCAGGTGATGTATTGTGGCATGTGATGCCGCCCGCCGTGCGCGAGTATGAGTATAAGCTCGCCGGAGGCTGACCGAAACGGAAGTTGCAGTATTGCAATTGACTGCGAGTGGATGCAGTATCCACAAGATAGACGCCCTGCCACCAGTTTGGATCGCCCGTCGTATCCGCAAGAAATGTGATCGAGTCGGTCTCGCTGCCCATGGCCAATAGCGTCCCCCGAACAAGCAGCGGCACACAGGCATCGAAAATAACTCGTGTTCCCGGTTCTATCGTCAAAACGGCTCCGCTATCCACGAAGACCGAATCAACCACAAGGTATTCTCCTGAAGTGATAGTGCCCGAAAGCGATCCGGAAAGTGTTGGTAGTGGCTGGTAGAGCGAGAGGATTTCCCCTTCACTGAGAGCCCTGCTGTAAAGTCGGACCTCGTCCATTGCGCCTTTGAAAAAACCCCACGTGTTACCCGGTGCCACATGGGTCGCGCCGATGGCAAAGGGCATAACCGCCGCCTGGGGATTTTCGGTCAATGCGCTGCTGACAGCCCTCTGAACTCCGTCAACGTATTCGCGGAAAATGCGGTTTTCGTAAACTCCGACAACATGGTACCAATTTCCGAGGGTGAGATTGGATACACTCCAGTCGGCAGAATGCCAGCCATTCTGATGCTGCTGCTGGGCGCCGCTAAAGCGAAGCTGGCTGTGCTGAGTACCCATCATCCAGACAAGATTGCCCCCAGGAAGGATCCCATTGAATGCCATCGTGCACGGACTATTGAGGTCGCTGCTAAAGGAATCGATTCTTGCCCACAGCGAAAACGTAAACGCGCTGTCGGGATGGAAGGCGAAGGAAGGCTGTTCCGTGGACAGAAAAGCAGATGCACCGTTAAAATAACCCGCAGCATCTGGAAAGCCATACCGGTCGGAAACAAAGACAACCTGATTGTTAGCCAATGTGTTACCCCGGCCGCTCGAGTCTTCTGCATTTGCCGAAAGCGGCCAGTAGCCAATCAACTCATTACTAAATCCGGACTGAGTCGTAATGATGAAATCAGAATCATTGGTATCGGAAATGGACCCGGAAATCGTGGCCGTTGCAAGCGCACGAATTCGCACCCTCGCATGATTAGAAGCGGGACCCGTGAGATTAAAGGCATGTGTGCCGTCATTGAGGGTGCTGCTCACAATCGTCTCCCAGCCGGGACCCGGATAGGCTCGATTCAATTCAATCGATACATTTGCGGATCCGGGAAGATTAGCTGAGTTCCAGGCGATTGTATGCGGTAATTCCGTTGCCCAGTAACTGCTGCCGGATGGAAGGGTGATGGAGATATCCGCAACAGAAACTTGACCTGTCGAAATCGTATGCAGCTCGCATAGATACGGCAGTACGTCTACGCCGACCGTACACGGCCAAACATAGGTCGTCCAGGCGCCGCCTACGGAGTTGTGAAACTTTGGTATGGCTACGTTGTGATGCACATTGTGAGTGCCTGACACGCGAGTCCATGTTATCGTGTCGCCTGTTGCAACCACTACTGTGCTTGGAGTATAGGCGAAATTGGTCACGCTCACTGCCACATTGGTCGCTCTTGCTGCGGTGAAGAAGAGGACCAGCGAAAAACCAAACACCTTCACCATTAACTTCATTGGATTCTCCCGTTCAAATCTGATAATCGGCCACTAAGCCTTTGCCTGACTCATATGGGGCTCTAACGCTCCTCGAAACACCAAACGGCGTCCATGCCAGCATTCCTTAAGAATCAGAGAGGCCGGTGATTAGTCACCGGCCTATTCCAAATCACGATTTTGTGAGTACAAGCGGTAAAGAATCGCACTGATGAACATAGATCTGCACCTGCCGCCCGATGCAAATATGACCACTTCACGAGTATTTTATCCAACAAGTTATGAATAACTTGTGCTGCCATTTGGGTGGACTCCATAGGGTGCCCATTTGTTAACCAACTTACAAGTACAGCCCGGCGTAAACTAACATATTAGAATGTGAACTACCACCGTAATATATGCAATTCTCCTGCAGAGGTCAACCGAATATTACAGTAAAGCCATGCGCAGCCAAGGTTCAGTATTATTCACCTGCTTTGACTATGCACGTGTTCAGTCAGGCGGCCCAAGCGAGCGAAGTACTGACGACCCGTCAACCGCTGCGGAAATCTCCCAGTTCTTACTCTAGTATTCATCATCAAAACTGCATGAATTAATCCCCACCTGTAATCAGGTGGGGGTAAATTCATTCTCGTACAAACAGTGGACTCATAGCCGAAGGCACTAACAGCGAATCTCTGCCCCGGACCTCGCATAGAACCACCAGTTGACACCGAGGCAGGTAACGTAATAGACGGCGAAACCGAAGAACGCATATTCCGGGTGTCCTGATTGGATTTGTGCACCGAACACTTTCGGAATGATGAAGGAACCGTATGCAGCTATGGCCGAAGTCCATCCGAGTACCGGACCTGCAAGTTTTGGTTCGAAGATGACCGGAATCATTCGAAACGTGGATCCATTTCCGATGCCGGACGTCACAAACAGCAGCAGCATGAGTACGAGAAATGGAAAAAAGTAAGTCTCCGGAGTAGCAGAAGAATTTGCTGCCCTGACGGCCACCGCCGCACCAATTGCCGCAAGCACCATAAGCACAGTGTCCCATTGTGTGACCCGCGCGCCGCCAAACTTGTCGGACAACCAGCCTCCAAGAGGTCGCACCAGTGAACCCACCAATGGGCCGAGCCACGCGTATGCAAACGGACTGGGCGCATTGGGATTCGGTGAGCCGTCCGGCAGGTATCCGAATACATCCTGAATTAATTTGGGAAACGCCGCAGAGTACCCGATGAACGACCCGAACGTCATGACATACAGCCATGTCATCACCCAGTTGTGCTTCTTCTGAAAAATGACAAACTGTCCGGCCAGGTTTTTTCGGATCATGCCGGGCGACATGTACCGAATCAGCAGCAGCGTGAGAATGATGGTTACCGGCAGGACCAGCCACATGTTGATCTTGAGCGGCAGCAGCATGTATAATCCTACGGCAGACGCTCCAAAACCGAGCAGAATCAGATACAGCATCTTCACGATGGCAACAAGTGCCGGGCCAATCCGGTGAATCGCGAGATTGCTCATCAGCATCCATGCCAGCACCGCAAGCGCCGCAAGGATCGGAACCCATACAAGGCCGCAATTCTGAATCCAGATGTTTGTGCCAGCTGCCATACCTGCTACCGCCTTGGGCAGTGGTTTGGGGTTTCCACCAAGTGCACCAAACAATCCGAACGTCATTGCAAACGGCAGCATAACCTGCATGACGCTGACACCCAGATTGCCAAGACCGGCATTCAGACCGAGCGCCATGCCCTGCATGCGTTTGGGAAAGAAGAACGAGATATTGGACATGGATGAGGCGAACGCGCCGCCACCGATTCCCGAGAGTGCGGCCAACACAACATAAGTGGAATACGGAGTTGCAGGATTCTGCAGAGCAATTCCCAATCCCAGCGCGGGCAGTATGAGCAGGGCTGTCGTAACGGCCACGGCTGTTCGCCCGCCACTCAGAGCGACAAAAAATGAATTGGGAATTCGGAGTGTCGCGCCGGTCAAACCGGAAATTGACATCAGAGTATAGAGCAGAGATTTGTTCGTACCCGGATCGGGGTCAAACATGATGCCCAGATCCTGCATTCGGGTCGTTACAATGGACCAGTACATCCAGACCGCAAATCCGCAGAGCAGGGCCGGAACCGATATCCAAAGGTTGCGGAACGCGACTTTCTTTCCGTGAGTCTCCCAGAAATTGGAATTCTCAACGTCCCAGTTATCGAGTGTGCGTGCCATGTGCGCTCCTTTAGGTTCTGGCGGGTTGGTGCGGCAGAGTCTGCTCCTCAATGTGGCGCATAAGGAGAGGTGTTTGCCGATGCATCATCCGCTGGACTACAACGTGCATCCAGAGTAAGCAAATGAATGACAACACTGCCAGGAATATCCACAGCGTCGTCCAGATTCCTGTCCACTTCAGCATGTAACCGAAGATGATTGGACAGATGAACCCTCCAAGCCCGCCGACCACACCGACAATTCCGCCAACGACTCCAACTTGATCCGGGTAATAATCCGGAATATGTTTATAGACGGCGGCTTTTCCGATCCCCATCATGATCCCAATCAGAAAAAGCACGGCCGTAAAAATCCAAACGTTTGCCTGAAAGTACAGATGCGTAACTCCCCGCGCCAGCAGTTGCTTCTTGACTACTTTATCGCCTTCCTTGACCACCGGCCTGTGCCAGAACTCTCCCGAGGGAAAAACCAGAAATGATGAGTCCTGCATTGCTCGCCACGATTCAGGCTGCGGCCTAATGGAGTAGGTCCGCTGATCAACCAATATCTCACGATCGGAAACCGCCATCACCGTTCCTGCTCTCTGGGCGGTAACGCCGGGTCCGGGCGACTCGATATCCATTCGTGGCACACATAGCAATGCACAGCCGAGCAGACATGAACCGAGTACCCAATACATGATTCGGCGCGCACCAAAGCGGTCGGATAGCCATCCGCCAAGCGCTCTAATCAGTCCCGACGGCAAGCTGAAAATGGACGCCATCAGACCGGCCGCAGCGACCGACATGGTATACACATTCACATAGTAAGGAATCAGCCACTGTGCCAACGCGACGAAGGCACCGAATACCAGAAAGTAATAAAGTCCGAAGCGCCAGACGCGAACATATTTCAGCGGTTCAAGCCGCTGTCTTAATGTCATTCCTTCCGTATGATCCGCACGTTTGGGATAGGTCAAGAGGAAAAATAGTATAGCCATCACCACGAGTCCGGCGGCATAATACTTTGGCAGAGTTCTCCAGCCCTCAAGATTTGAACCGTGATCCGTAAGCGAGACGAGCACGATGGGGGCAACCATGCTCGTCAGTGCTGAACCTGCGTTTCCGACGCCAAAAATACCCAGAGCTGTACCCTGACGATGCTTCGGAAACCAAACGGAGGTATATGCAATTCCCACCGCGAATGCCGCACCGGACAATCCGAATCCAAGACTGGCGAAAAAAAACTCGAAATATGTGTCAGCCATGCTCATCATGTACATCGGAATGGCCGATAGCAGCATAAGGATGGTGTACACGCTTCGCCCGCCATACTTGTCGGTGAGTACTCCAACCGGCAATCTCATAAGCGATCCACTCAAGACCGGAATTCCGATCAACCAGCCCATCTGTGCTTTGTCCCACTGGAAGACATCGTTGTCCACCAGGTGGGTGATCAATACGCCGTTCATCATCCAGCACGCAAAGCATACGGTGAATGCGAGCGTGTTCATCACCAGGACCCGCGTGGCCTTCGCCTGTTCGCTCATGCTTGTGCGTCCTTGGATTGATCCATGCGGACTGAAAAGCCTCTCAGCAGATGAGCAAGACCATATAACCCTGAGGCAGTGGCCAATGCGATCATAAGGATGTGAAAGCGGTAGGCGATGAGATTGTGCATGAATATCTTCAGGGGAGCCCCGTGTGAACGATTTAGGGGCTGTGTACCATCCAGATATTCCTCAGCATCGGGAATACCGTCACCATCGAGATCACTCTTGAACCCATAGTTTGCCGGAAGCTCTGCGGGTCGGGACCGCAACTCAACGAATTTCTGCTTTCCCATCACCCGCACGATATTGTTCCCAAATTCATTCAGAATCGGACTTCGCACGGCGAGCCCCGGTGCGAAGGCGCCACGCGCCTGATTCAAGCGGTTCAATTCCTCACCATTCAGACTTCCTATCTGACCATGACCCGAACCCTCCGGACCATCGGAACTGATATGGCACATGGCGCAGTTCACCGGCCGCCCAGATCGCTCCTGTGAGTACCGTTGAAACTCAGGGTAAGCGTACAGCAGATGCGGCACCATTGTCAGAGCCGTCGCAATCAAAATGGAACACTTCATAGCAATCACCCGACTCCCTTGATAGCGTGATAGATTGCTTCGCCGAACAGTGTCATAACGGTTAAGTAAAGCGCCACCGTACTCGCGATAATGCGCAGCACCTTGTGGCTCGTACCCTTGAATATCCATGGAGTGAGGAACAACCCTATGGTTGCCAAGGTCATCACCACAATGATGATCCAGAACGGCAGCAACTCCATCGGATAGTAAACGAAGTAGAAATACCACTCGGGCTTGATGCCATCCGGAGTTGAACCCAGAGGATTGAATGGTTCGAGAAGTGGAAATGGCATGAGCGAGTCAAATGGGAGGCAAAGCGCGATGACAAACAAAAGCAGAAATGCAATTCCCCATTCGGAAAAATCTTTTATGACAAAAAATGGAAAGAAGCGCTCTGCCTTCTTAGTCGGTTTTTCAACCCCCGGACTCATTCCGTGCAATTGAACCGAAAGTAAATGCAGGCCGAGTACTCCCATGATGGCCATAGGCAGCACCACAACATGCAGGGCAAAGAACCGGCTGAGCGTTGCCTGACCGATGGATGCCTCTCCTTGTATTGTCACCCGGATCTCTTCCGCAAGATTCGACAACGCAGCAGGGAGATACTGTCCGACTTGCTCAATGGATTGCAGGCCGACCTTGGTTGCGTTCACCGCGATCTGGTTCCAGGGCAGAAGATAGCCGGTAAAACCGAATCCAAACGTAACCAGCAGCAGCAGGACTCCCGATATCCAGGTGAGTTCGCGCGGCTTGGAAAAAGCTTTCATGGAAAACGTCGTCAACAAGTGCGCGATAAGACAGAAAATCATGAACGTGGCGGACCACGCATGCATGTTGCGAATCAGCCCGCCCATGATCACAAAGTTGGTAATGTACTCCACGGATTCGTGGGCCTCGCTGACCGTCGGTTCATAGTAGAATAGCAGCATCAATCCGGTCAGTACCTGAATCAGGAAGAAGAAAAATGCAAGTCCGCCGAGATAGTAGGCCCAGCTCATACGATGGAGCGGCACTTCCTTTTCGGTCATGATGTGCCGAATATCCAGGGTTTCGATCGGCAGTCGAGTACCCAGGAATTCTGTGAGCTTGTAGATAGTGGAGTTTTTCATCATGCCTCAGGAGTGAGACTCTTGACGATATAAACCGAGTATGAAGAAGCGAAATCGAGGTCCAGTCTTCCGGTGCGCGTTCCACGGGGAGATTCGCTGGCAATCTCCGCACCCGATTCATCTTGAATGATGTAACCGATTCGTCCGAGAGGCGCTTTCGCCGGTGCACCCGGATTGGGCATGCCAGTTTTGACATCAAAGTAAGACACATGACAGGGACAAAGTATCTTGCCGTTGCTGTCCACTTGATTGCCGACCGTGCAGCCGAGGTGTGTGCACTTCGCGGAAATCAGCATCGGCCAGCCATCGTCACCTGCAAGAGCAATGGCCGGACGCATGGCATAATCAATGAAGTACTTTCCTTGATTGGGGCTGAGATCCTCCAGCTTGGCCACGAAAATCGCGTCCTGTCTCAACCGTTCAAGTTCAAGCTGCTTTTCTTCGGCGGTGAGATGCAGCCTCTTCAGCCGCGATTCAAGCAGTTTGGCTTCCTCGTCCTTGTGAAGACCGGGCATTTGAAAGAAGCGAAACATTTTATCCAGCACCCCGACGCTGAGCAGCGTTCCGGCTGCGGCCAGCCCGACCGCCCCTTTCACGAAATGTCGACGGGACTCCTGCTGAACGGCTGCGGATGTGGCATGCCGGGTTCTGCGCGAGTTGTTCCAGATAACGATTTGCGGCGAGCGAATCAGGTACTGCAGGGGTACGGAGAACATGTGGATGAGACGGGAGAACGGAATGACAAGCAGCACAATCCAGGCTCCCGTCAAATGGAGTTGAATGGGCAGCGGCAAATCGCGCACCAGCGAAACGTCGGGGCGGAACGTGATGATGCTCCAGATATAGGGTGAGAGCGTGCCGGTTGACCAGATCGCTCCCCAGCGGTAACCGACCGCTGTCGCAAGACCAAGTGCAATCTGAACGAGCAGCACAACAAGCACCACGATGTCGGCAGTCTTGGTAACGTGCTGAAGTTTGTCCGTCGTGATTCGGCGGTAGAGTAGAACCAGCAGCCCAAGCAGGCAAAGCAGAGCCGCTGCAATTCCGATGACTTCCACCGTAAATAGCAATGCAGGGATAGTCATCAGGTCATGCCAGAAGTCAGGCATAATGAAGGCGGCGAGATGTCCGGTAAACAGAATGACCAGACCCAGATGCCAGGGGGCGGATCCCCATAGCAGTTTGCGCCCCTCGAGAAACTGCGATGAGAGAGACGAGACATGATAGCGATCGGAACGGAAGCGGTACACGGTGCCGACAATGCATACAGTGATTGCGAGGTAAGGCAATCCGACGAGCAAAAACATTTCAAGCATGGGCTATCTCCCTCCCGAATTCGGTGCGCAAAATGATTATCGCCGCTTCAAGTAAGTGCGCATACGGGTTCTTGATGCGACCGAGAATACCGCACATTTTCTCCAATGCAGGCCGAATGACATGACGATCCATGTCTATGCGCATTTCTTCAGGTCCGAACTCCATGAACTTGAGCAAGGTTGCAATGTGATCGGGCAACTCGCTGCCAGCGTCTAATCCGACTTGATTAAAATGCTCACGAAGTTTCGCCATGAGCGCTGCCCGCTTGAAACTCTCCTCACCGAACAGGTGCGCACTGACGTTGGGAGTGCACGGCGGCGAAAGGTCAAAGGTCTGCGTATAGAGCTCCTCGCACTCGCCCTGACTCTTCTGGTCAAAGGCTTGTGCGAATCGCTCGATCGAGGCGCTTGCTCTTGAAGTGGAACATCCTAATGCAATGCTGTTGACAAGATTGACGTAGTTTTCCGAGGGATAGGTCAGCAACCGGGCAAGTACTCCGTAAATGTCCCTGTTGGGTGGCTTTGGCATGAACTAAGCTCCTCTCACCGGTAAGGTGGATGGACCGAATCCACAGGTGCCCTTGCATTGCTCAACATTACAGCTCTCGGCGACGGCCTCTTCGCGTTGGAGCGGCGGCAGCACATACCTTTGATGAACGGTCGGAACGGCAGTCAGGCGGTAGATTTCCTCGGCCTGTTCGGGTGTGACTCCGGCCTCGCGCATGGTCTTCTGAACCAGTGCGCTGTCAACATCTTTCACATCTTTCGATCTTCTGTAGTATCGCACCGCGATGAGTTTCTTCAGGACGGATTCCACAATTCGCTCGTTTCCGGCACTGAACAGCCTGGCAAGGTATTTAATCGAGACCCGCGCCTTGTCAATACTGGAGAACAACTCGTCTGCGGCGTGATCGTAGGGTTGGTCGCCGCCCTTGCCCATGACCGGCAGGAGCGGCGGCACGTAAAACAGCATCGGCATCGTTCGATACTCGATGTGCAGCGGGAGAGCGAGCTTCCATTCCATGACGTACTTGTACACGGGGGATTTCTGTGCGGCTGTGATAAACTCGTCGCTGATCCCATTGGCTCTTGCAGAAGCGATCACGGTATCATCATGGGGATCGCAGATCACTTCGCGCTGCGCCTCCACCAGAAGTTCGTCCGCAGTTTTCATGGCCTGCTCTATTCGGTCGGCGTCATAGAGCAGCACACCTAAGTAACGAATGCGTCCCACACAGCTGTGAAAGCAGGCCGGAGCCTGACCGGTTTCGAGTCTTGGATAGCAGAGGATGCACTTTTCCGATTTCCCCGTCTGCCAGTTGTAGTATATCTTCTTGTAGGGACACGCCGATACGCAAGCGCGCCAGCCCCGGCAGACATTCTGGTTGATCAGGACAATCCCATCCTCGCCGCGCTTATAGAGAGCACCCGATGGACATGAAGCGACGCAACTTGGATTTGCACAGTGATTGCAGATTCTCGGCAGATACATGAAAGCAACGCGCTCAATTTCAAACAGCTGTGCGCGTTCCTCATCCGTCAGATTGTCGTAATTGACATCATTTGCCGCGTGCACGGGCGAGCCGGAGAGATCATCGTCCCAATTCGGGCCGGCCTTGACCTCCATCTCTTCACCGGTAATCTGCGAGATTGGTTTGGCCGTGGGTTGGTCGTCACCAGCCGGTGCATCGAACAGATTTTCGTACTCGTACGTCCACGGCTCGTAATAATCATCCAGCTCCGGCTGATTCGGGTTGTAGAACAGCTTCAACAGCCCGGTGAGACGCCCCTGACTGCGCAGTTTGAGATGCCGGTCGGCATCCAGTTTCCAGCCGCCCTTGTAGCGCTGCTGATCTTCCCACCGTCTGGGATAGCCGGTGCCGGGCTTGGTTTCGACATTATTCCACCACATGTATTCCGCGCCGGGGCGATCCGTCCACACATTTTTGCAGGCGATGCTGCAGGTATGACAGCCAATGCATTTGTCCAGGTGGAACACCATGGAGACTTGCGCTCGAATATCCATCTTAGTTTCTCCGGCGTGTGACTACCAGACGACCTTGTTGAGTTTCTTCACCGCCACATAGGTATCGCGATTCACTCCCTGCGGTCCCCAATAATTGAAGGCATAGGTGAACTGGCCGTAGCCACCAATCATGAACAGTGGTTTCAGCCGCACCCTCGTGAGGCTGTTGTGCCCGCCTGCCCGCCGCATGCCGCGTTCCGGAGATTTCGGAACTCCGAGCGTGCGCTCGGGCGAGTGATAAATGAAGCACATCCCGCGGGGAATGCGCGCGCTTACATTAGCGTGAGTGCAGACAACACCGTGGTCATTGTAGATTTCAACCCAGTCGTTGTCTTCAACTCCAATCATCAGCGCATCTTTATCGTTAATCCAGATTGGATCGTGGCCCCGGCTAAGCGTTCGCATTCGCAGCGTATCGCCAAACGTCGAGTGTATAGACCACTTGCCGTGCGGTGTCAGGTAATTGAGTACCAGAGCGCTGCCATCGCGTCCGGTTTTTTTCAGGTCGCCCATGGTGGCGGCATCCGGTCTGGGTTTGAACGTCGGGAGATTTTCTCCAAACGCAACGTAGGCTTCGTGATCAAGATAGTAGTGCTGTCGTCCGGTGAGAGTCCGCCACGGAATGAGCTCTTCCACATTCTGACAATAGGCGGAATAGGTGCGGTTGTCATTGACGATTCCGGTCCAGAAAGGCGTCGTCAAAGTGCGCCTCGGCTGAACGGCAATAGAGTCAAACGTGATCCGGACCGCTCGCGTATCGCGAGCCAGATGCGTATGGTCAATTCCGGTCTTCTTCGACTCACTCTTAAATGCGCGGTAAGCAAGTTCGCCGTTCGTTTCCGCGGCAAAATGCAGGATGGCCTCACACACGAGCACATCTTCGCGCAGCGATGGGTATTCGGCTCCGTCCCACTTCTCGGTCGGATTGGACTCAAGATAGGCGTCGTACAGGTCAGCCACCTCGTACGTCGTGCCGTGCATTCCCAAGCCATTTCGATAGTTCGGCCCAAGACTGATGAACTTGTTGTAGACATTCTTGTAGTCGCGCGAGACGACTTTCAGATTCGGCATCGTTTTGCCCGGAACCGGCTCGCATTCCCCTTTGGACCAATCTTTGATGCTCGGTTGAGCAATCTCGGCTGCGGTATCATGAGCAAGCGGTGACGCAACCACATCCTTCAATGTATCGGGCAGATAGCGCTCCGCCAGTCTTGATGTCGCTTCAGCAATTGTACGGAATATGTCCCAGTCACTTTTCGATTCCCAGCAGGGCGGAACGGCGGCTTGCAGCGGATGAATAAAGCTGTGCATGTCCGTCGAATTCAGATCATTCTTCTCGTAGTAGGTGGCCGCGGGAAGCACAATATCCGAGTAGAGGGCAGACGAATCCATCCGGTAATTCAGATCCACCACAAGATCCATCTTGCCCAACTCAAGTTTATCGTGCCAAGTGGCCTCCTGGACCTGATCTCGCGCCTGTTCTTCGGCAATCAAGTTGTTGTGCGTGCCGAGGTAGTGCTTGAGAAAATATTCATGTCCCTTGGCGGAAGACAGCAACGCGTTTCCCCGCCAGATATACCAGACGCGCGGAAAATTCTCGGGCGAGTCCGGGTCCTCCATCGCAAATTTCAACTTGCGGGACTTGAGTTTGTTCACCACGTATTGCACAACTTCGGCGTCATCCTTTGCACCGTTTCGAATGGCCTCTGCCGCAAGCTCCAGTGATGACTGGTTAAATTGCGGGTAACAAGGCAGCCAGCCAGCCCGAACTGCAAGAATTTGCTTGTCAATGGTGTGACCGCTGGCCATGCGGTGCTTGCGGTCGCTGACCGGACAAAGCTCATCGAATGCTTTGTCATAGCGCCACTGATCAGAGTTTACGTAGTGAAACGAGGGTGCGTTCTGCAATCTGGGCGGAGCCGCCCAGTCGGTTCCAAATGCGATGGGACCCCACGAAGCCTGAGGCGTTAGCTTCTCCTGACCAACATAGTGATTGAGACCGCCGCCATTCACTCCCACGCAGCCGCACATCATGAGACTGGAAATGACCGCCCGGTAGATGAGATTATTGTGGTACCAGTGATTGACACCCGCGCCGATGATCACGCTGCACTTACCGTTCGTCATTTCGGCAGTCCTGGCCCACTCGCGTGCGAATTTCACGACGACATCGCCGGAGACTCCGGTGAATTTTTCCTGCCATGCGGGCGTATAGGGCAGTGAAATATCGTCGTAGGCCGCCGCTGTTCCCCAGCGTGAAACCCCATACCGGGCAATCATCAGATCAAATGCCGTTGCCACAAAGACCGGCCCATTCGTCGTCATGATGCGGCGTACAGGGACGTCCACGTTAACTCGCGCATCCGTCCGGGCTTCGGAAAAGTCGGCGAGTTCTATGCTCAGCTTTTCGGCGTCTTCACTGAACAGCGAAAGCAGAGGATCAAATGATACTCCCGTGCGTTCGTCTTCGAGTTTGAGATTCCACTGACCCTTCTTCTCTTGCCAGCGATGGCCGACAGTACCAGTCGGAACTCTGAGTTCACCCGAGCTTCCATCCAGCATGAAGAATTTCCACTCTGCGTTGTCGAGCGATTTCGTCGATTCCACTTTGCTTGTGCGCAAGAGTGAGCCGGGCGAGTAGACGCCGCGCGCATTCTTTTCGAGTTTCACCAGCATCGGTCCGTCCGTAAACTTTTTCTGGTATTCCACGAAATAAGGCACCTGGCGGTCGACATGAAACTCCTTCAAGAGCACATGCCCGACCGACATCCAGAAGGCACCGTCCTGTCCCTGATGAATAGGAATCCACTCGTCGCCTATCTTCGAAGTCATGCTGAAGTCAGGCGTGAAGACCACAACCTTTGCTCCGCGATGCCGGGCCTCGACGAGAAAATGTGCGTCTGGCGTGCGTGTCATCAGGACATTAGAGCCGACAACCGCCACAAAATTTGAGTTGAACCAATCCGCACTTTCGGCAACATCCGTCTGTTCGCCCCAGATCTCCGGCGACGCAGGCGGGAGATCGCAGTACCAGTCATAGAACGAAAGTGCTACACCACCCACGAGCTGCAGGAATCTCGCACCGGAGGCATAGCTCACCATGGACATGGCAGGAATCGGAGAAAATCCAACAATTCGATCCGGACCGTACTTTTGAATGGTGTGTATGTTTGACGCTGCGATTAACTCCACGACTTCATCCCATTTGACTCGCCGGAATCCGCCTTTGCCCCGTGCCTGCTGATACTTTCTGCGTGATACGGGGTTTGAGACGATGGACTCCCAGGCTGCAACCGGGTCGTCGGGAAAGTTCCGCCTGGCATTGCGCCACAGGTCCAGCAGCGCACCTCTCATGTAGGGGTACTTAACGCGGATTGGGCTGTACAGATACCAGGAATAGGAGATGCCGCGCTGGCAGCCGCGAGGCTCATAGGGGGGGATATCTTTGTCCACGATCGGATAATCCAGCGCCTGCATTTCCCACGTGACAATCCCATTCTTGACATAGATGTTCCAACTGCATGAGCCGGTGCAATTCACACCGTGCGTGCTCCGCACAATCTTGTCATATGACCAGCGATTGCGGTAAAAGTCCTCCCACTCGCGCTGTTTGGGATCGAACAAGTCAGTAATCCAGCTCATGAGTGTCTCCGATGAAGTGATGCTTTGTAGCCCGGCGAGCGCTTTCGATATGCAGCAATAATGAGTGCGAAACCGAAGAAAGCTGTAATGTAACCGAGCTTGGTGACAGAACTTTCAGACGCCGATTGTGATCCGCTGACTGGGGTTGATAGGAACTCAGCAAGGTGTACAGACTCCTGCGCGGTGATCGGATGCTTCTGATAGGTTCCTGACATGACGCGGTATTGCGACTGCTGGATGGCAGACACCATGGCGACCTTCGGAAGGCGCGCATGAATCTCGGTGAGGTCGGGGCCGAGTGTTCCACCTCTGATACCATGCTGATGACAGCTGATACATGCAATGCCCCCCGCCGAAAGTGCGCGGCGCCCATCAAATAGTTCGCTGCCAATATCGAGCGATGCCGGAGCAAGTTTGAGTGCGACAGCCTTTCCCGCGAGTTCCTGCGCGATCTTTATTCGTGCTTCCACCCGGTCATCTCGTAGAAAATCGCCAAAGGCGTGAATATCTTGATCAGCAAGCGGACCGACACGATTTTCCATGGTCTTGATTTTGGCAAACAAATCAGGCTTTGGCCACACTCTTGTCGGAAGCAGATCGGGACCGGAGAGCTTTCCTCCTCCGACTGTATGGCAGCCCGAACACTTTAGCACAAATTTGTTCGCGATATCATCTACTGCAGAAGTGTCGGACGCCGCAGCTGACACACTCGTTTCAGATTGCTGCGCACTCGAATCGGTCGCCTCTGCAAGTCCCGAGTGAGGCAGCATCGCGGCCGTCAGCAATATCAACCCGAAGCGAAGAGCGATCAAACGAAGATGGTAGGATCTTGCGGATGCTTTCATTTTATGTTCTCATCAAGTGAACAATGAAGACGCCATCTTAGCAGCGGCGATAACCAAGACGACAGCGAGTACCCGCTGCAAAGCAGGACGGGATGATCTAGCGGATCCGAAAGTGGAGCCTAACATGCCGCCGGCCACCGCAAACACCGGCACGAGTCCGAGTGTACGCAAGAATTCTATGCCTGAGGATCCGCGCCCGAGAAGTCCTGCCACGGAGTTGACGACTACAAAGCACGCTGCAGTGGCGGAGACTGTCTTAATGTCAGCCCATCGCAGCAACAGCATTATCGGACTGAGAAATATGCCGCCGCCCACACCGACGATGCCGCTCAGAAGTCCGATAATTCCACCGGAAAGGACTTTAATGCCGTTGTGAACGAAACGAGTTTCTCCCTCGTTCTTCTGATAACACCGCGGCAGGGTCATACGGACGGCCGCGGCGATCAATGCGAACGAAAGCAGTGCTTTGTACCAGGACTCCGGCACATCGAGCATACCGCCCAAAGCTGCAGCCGGAACGGACAACAAAATGAACGGCCAGGTGCCCAGCCAGGAAAAATGTCCCGAACGAGAGTATGACCACCAGGCAATACCTGCAACCACAATGTTCAATGCCAGAGCACTCGCCGACATTTCACTGGCACTGAATCCCCAGAGCGAAAGCACCGCCAAATAGCCCGAGGCGCCACCGTGACCCACCGAGCTGTACAGTGCCGCTATGGCAAACACAAGAATGGCCAAAAAGAAGTCTGTATGAGCAATCAACGGACAACTCATGAAACTGCCTTCTCCGATGGACTGATCTGGCACACGGACCGCTCAGCTGGTCTTACCGTGACCATGTCGCCGACTCGAATCTCGCCCCCGCGCTTAACAACGGCAAAGATACCCTCACGCGGCATCACGCAATCTCCGGCACGATAGAAGATAGCACACTTCTGATGACACTCCTTCCCGATCTGAGTAATCTCCAGTTCTGCGCTCCCGAGGACAACACGGTCGCCTATGTGGAGGTTGGGAATGTCGATAAACTCAGTCGTGATATTCTCGGCAAATGCGCCGGGACGGACGTTTACTCCCTTTTCACGCATCTTGCAAACGCTCTCGAACGCAAGCAGACTAATTTGGCGGTGCCACATTCCGGCATGGATGTCATTTTCCATACCCCAATCCTCTATGAGATTGATCGCCGGGACATTCGTCTTCGGAATCCCGCGCTTCTTACTGATGGAAATGGCCACGATCGTTCCGTTGTGGTTCATGCTTCGCCTCCGTTACTCACGAACGCAATAACTCAATTTCGACGAACTCACCGGCAGCACACCATTCGCTGTGTGCGGGAAAGTGAATGAGCGCATTCGCCTGCGCGAGGCCGCCCAGCATGTGGGATTCGCGGGAGTGGCTGGGCTTTACAGAGAGTGTACCGTTCTCGCGGTATGCATTCCCCCGCACAAACTCGGCTCTGCCAGATTTCTTTTGTATGGATTCTTTGAGTCGCGCACTGGTCCGAATCAACGACCCCTCAGTTTCACCCGTCATAGAGGCCAGTGCGGGAATCACAAATTTCTGAAACGATAGCAGTGCGGCGACAGGATTTCCGGGAAGTCCAAACCAGAGCTGCCGACCCCGGTTTCCAAAGCACGTGGGCTTACCCGGTTTGATTGCGACAGATGTGAAGTGAATCGTGAATCCCAACTCCTGCATCGCCACTTTGACGAAATCCGTTTCGCCCACTGAAACGCCTCCGGTTGTGAGCAGCACATCACAGCGACTGAGCGTGGAGTTCAGTACTTCCAGCGTTGCATGCAGGTCATCTTGAACATGAAAATGCGGGACGCGGCGGAATCCCGCTTCCAGCAGCGCCGCTGACAAGGCACATTGATTTGCATTGTAGATCTGGCCTTCTTCCAGCGGTGTGCCAAGCGGGACTACTTCGTCACCGGTGGTCACCAACCTCATTCGCGGCCGCTGATACACGCTGAGTTTTTGATATCCCAAAGAGACCGCCAGCCCAATTCCTGCCGGATTCAATTTGCTGCCTGCGAGCAGAGCTTGGTCGCCCAGCCGATACTCCTCACCTTTCCAGCGGATGTTTTCACCCACGGCAGGTGCTGACCACACGCGTATGCGATCTTCGATGCGGGTTATCTGCTCATTCATCACCACACTGTTTGTACCGGCTGGAATTCTCGCGCCTGTGAGAACCTGCACGGCAGTCGAACTGGAGACTGCAGTGTCACAATTGTGCCCAGCCCTCATGATGCCGGTTACTTCATACTCCGCCCCGCTTTGGCTGGATTCGTCTTCCGGCACATGCAGAGCGTAACCGTCCACGGCCGAGCAGTCGAATCGCGGAAGGTCTGCTGTAGCGATCAGGGGTTCGGCAAGCACGCGTCCAAGCGACGCTTCAATCGGGACAGATTCGGTGTCAAGCCTTGCGCAATGACCAAGCACAATTTCAAGTGCTTCTTCATAGGGTATCATGCTTCGTCCTCGCTCAGGCTTTTTCGTGCGTGTCCTCCAGCCCACAACATGCGAAACGAGTGATTCAGTGCGGGCATGATGGCATCGAGCGATTCTTCCACCCCTCTGGTCGATCCAGGAAGGCAGATGATGATGGTCTCGCGGCGAATACCCGCCAGACTCCGGGACAGCATCGAATATGGTGTGCGAGCCTGACCATGTGCGCGAATTGCTTCGGCAATACCCGGAACTTCGATCTCGATGACATCACGCATGGCCTCTGGAGTCCGGTCGCGTGGACTGAAGCCCGTTCCCCCTGTGGTCACGACCAAATCAAACTCCCGCTGATCGCACCAGTTCCTTACTATTTGGGAAATCATGGCCGGATCATCCGGAATCACCAGATATTCCTGCACATTAACTTCGGCAGCGCGCAGCCGGTTTACAATGATGTTCCCCGACCTGTCGGTTTTCTTTCCGCTTGAGATCGAGTCCGACATAACCAGCACTCCTGCGCGCAGCGGAGTTCTTAGCTGCTCCGCAAAATCCGATTTGCCGCCGGTCTTGGAGCGAAGTCTGACGCCTTGAATTTCCATGCTCTCGTCAAGCATTTTCAGCATGTCGTAAATGGTGAGCGCCGCGACCGAAGCCGCGGTGAGCGCTTCCATCTCGACTCCGGTCTTGTAGATGGCCTTGACTGTGACAATGATCTTGATCGTCGTTTCGGTATGAGTATAGTCCACACCGACAAAGTCCACGGGAAGCGGATGGCAATAGGGAATAATCGCCGACGTGTTTTTGGCAGCCTGCACGGCCGCAACTTTTGCAACCTCGAGCGGTGAGCCTTTGGGTGTGTCACCGCTGAGAGCCCTTTGCACCGTCTCGGGATTCATGGCAATGGTCGCCTCGGCAATCGCCGTGCGGAGAGTGGAGGTCTTTCTCGAAATGTCCAGCATCATTATCCTCCAATTTCTATCATGCTCAAGTCGCTCAGACCCGCGAGTTCCGCAGGATCGGGGTGACCCTTTGGTTTTGCCAGCACAGTATCTCTGATGACAGATTCAATTTCACCGTCTGCTGCAGATCTCCGCAGCAGGTCGCGGACATTTATCTGTGCAGGAAAGAACAGGCAGGCTTTCAAATCTCCGTTTGCCGTGAGCCGCAATCTTGAGCAAGTCGCGCAAAAACTCTGCGACATAGAAGCAATGAAACTGACGCTGCCTCGAAAGCCCGCTACTTTGTAGTCCTCGGCGATCCGATTCACGGTCACCGTCTCGGGTAGCATGTGGAGCTCATAGTGCGCTTCAATCCGGCGTTTCATTTCTGCGAAAGAAACGTAACCCGCCGGATCCCATTGATTGCCTTTGAACGGCATGTATTCGATGAACCGGACATTTATCGGCACATGACGTGTCCACTCGACAAAGTCTAACAGCTCCGCTTCATTAATTCCCGGCATGACGACGGTATTGACTTTCAGCGGATCATATCCGAGGGAGAGTGCCGTTTCGATGGAACGCATCACTTTCTCGAACTGGTCGCGCCGGGTGATTTTTGCAAACGTCTCACGGTTCAGGCTGTCAAGACTGATATTGACCGTATTCAATCCTGCAAGTTGCAGCGCCTTTGCCTTCTCGCTGTAAAGGATGCCGTTCGTGGTCATGGCCACAGTATTGATTCCGTCGACTGCCGAGACTCTGCGAACTATTTCAACGATGTCTGGCCGAACCGTCGGCTCGCCCCCGGTCAGCCGAACCTTTCGGACGCCAAGCCCCGCCATCACCCGCACGAGCCGCTCAATTTCAGCGAGAGTCAAGTATTGATCATTCGCAGTAATCGGCAGACCCTCAGCCGGCATGCAGTAGACACAGCGCAAATTGCAGCGCTGAGTCACACTGATTCGGAGGTAATCATGCACCCGGCCGTACCGGTCAATCAGCGGTGACATCATGAAGTGACGCGTGAAATCCAGCTCGTTGCAATTCTACTTCAGTATTGAAGTTCGCAAGCATAGCCAATTCATCGGTGCTAAGCGGAACGGACTCCGCACCAATCGCTCGAATAAGGTTCTGCAGCGAATGATCCTGACTGTTCAGAGTAACTTGCGATGCGTTAAAATGCTGGTCAGTAAGATAGAGGGGCAGTGCGTGCCCAGTTTCGTTTGTCGAATCGTGAAAGTACCGAGCAGTTTGTCCGGCGCGGTCAATGAGTTGCCTGAGTAATGCGGCATCGAGCAGCGGCTGATCGCATCCAACTATCAGATACCGATTCGCGATCCCCGATCCGAGCAGCGCGTGGATTCCGCTGATCGGTCCGCGGCCCGGAGTAAGATCGGCGATGATCTTGTACTTGCGGAACAGATGCGGGACATGGGGCGCTCCCCAACCCAGGAGGACGATTCGTCCGCAAACTTCCTGCAGGTTTGCTATGACTTTCTCGAGCATCGTTTGACCGTCATTAAACTCGATTAGCATTTTGGGCCGGCCCATTCGAGAGCTTTGTCCGCCACACAGAATGGCCCCCACGACTTCGTTTACTGGTAAAGCAGTTGGGCGTGAGTTGCTGAACGCGTTCCCATCCGGTGCATTGAGATGCGGGGCGATAGAACTTGATTTCGGAGTTACGTTACGCTTGACCATGCTTGAGTAAGTCTTGCACACTGAGATCCCTCAGAAAGCTCATGAGGCTGTCGTGGGCAGGCTGCCAATGACGATGAACTGGACAATCGGGGTCGCCGTTACAGTCTCCGTGCCTCATCAGGCACTGGTGCGAGAGTGACACAGTATCGAAAAGGGAATAGATATCCAGCAGCCTGATCTCTTCAGGTTTGCAGTTCAGAGAGAAACCGCCGCCTGGTCCACGCACCGATCGCACATAACCGTGAAAACTGAGTGTACCGAGTACCTTAATCAGGTAAGAGCCTGGAATGTTTTCTTCACGGGCGATGGCGGCGCTCAAGATCGGGCCGTCATCACTATGTGATGCCAGATAGGTCAGGGCTCGAACCGCGTAGGTCGTCGGTCGCGAAAAAAACATTAGTGGAGTACTTAATCCTGTATTCCTAATTTAAGCTATTGGTGTGGTTTTGTCAAGCACTATCAGCATAACAAACAGTGCTTTAGAAACTAAACCATGTAGAAAAAACAATTACTTAAAACCTGATAATTATTGGAATATTTCAGTGAATGCCTCTGTTTTCGAGCATCATGATAGAGTCACGGCCGAGTTAGCCGGCAGAATGTAATTGCATTTTTAAAACAAATATTATTATATATTTATAACTTACATCCTTCACCACCTCGTCCAAAAACAGGAAAAAGTGCAAGATAAATTCAGGAGTAAAAGACTTGACAATCATGATTTCGAGCGCTATATTTTGTCCAGACAGAGTTCCGCCATTCAAACAGAGTCCCTGTGATTTTTTCAAAGCCCGTCACCTACGCCATCAAGGCACTCATTCACCTAGCCGAGCACCGTGAGAAAGGCCCGATCCTGAGTTCGACTATTGCTTCGGCACAGGATATCCCTCCGGCATTCGCAGTGAAAATGCTCGGAACACTGATTTCAGCCGGATTTGTTTATTCAGTTCGGGGTCCGGGGGGTGGATTCTCTCTACTGCGGTCGCCTGATCAGATTACGCTGTACGAGGTCATGGCACTTTTTGAGCGGATGCAGCTTGCTCACGAATGCCTGCTGGGTCGCGGAGTCTGCAGCGATGATGCAGCCTGCCCGATACACGCGATATGGAAGCAGCCGAAGCAATCACTGCTCAGATTCCTGAATGAAACGACTATTACCGATTTGATTCAGGATACACGCAGACATCCTCGCAAGCCAATTGAATCGAAATAGTTTCAAACTTGGACAGCAGGTCCAACGACTATCGCATAAAGGACTCTCATCATGTCAAACACCGCAACAGACAGCGCAATCTCACACGAAACCAGCCCCAGCACTCCGGGTGAGTGGCTGGAAAGTACCGTTGCCAACCTTGTAGTCCAGCGGCCTACACGTGCCGCAGTATTCGAGAAATACGGACTGGACTTTTGCTGCAAGGGGAATCAAACACTGGAACACGCCTGCCGGACAAAGCAACTTGAAGCCGGTATGATCATAAACGAACTGGTCGAACAGGATCATGCCACGGATCACAATCTCGACGCAACTGACTGGACACAGGTCTCTCTGACGGAATTGAGCAGACACATTGTCGCAACGCACCATCACTATCTCACGAATACCCTCCCCCAGCTGGAGACCATGACCGCGAAACTCGCACATGTGCATCGGACGCATCATCCGGAACTTCCGCAAATTCACGAGACATTCGTTGGGATGAAGAAAGAGCTGGAGTCGCATATGATGAAAGAAGAGATGATTCTTTTCCCGGCGATTCAGCGGATGGAGACGGGGTCGATGTCAAAGTCAGCTGCCCATCAGCTCCTAGGACCGATGAGCGTGATGCTGGCTGAGCATGAATCTGCGGGCGCTGCTCTGGAGCGAATGCGATCTCTTTCAAGCGACTTTGCGCTTCCCGCCGATGCATGCAATACCTATCGCGCTACCTACGAACTTCTCCAGGAACTCGAACGTGATCTCCACATTCACATCCACAAGGAGAACAATATTTTATTTCCGCGTGCATTGGATTCAGATGAGTTGTACAATCAGATTCGGATTTCTTGATGATTCTCTGCTTGGCCTTCTCGATGCAGTTCGCTTCGCTAAACAACAGGCTCTTCAGAAATGAAGAGCCTGTTGCTTTTGACCTGCCTGAACCCGCTCATCGCAGTCGAGAATCTAATGAAAGCGCACTGTCAGGGCGCCCCCTGTTAACTTCATTGTTAACAGGGGGTTTATTGTAGCTACTCTCTGAGTAGTGGAAAGCAGATCGAAATAGTCCGGACGCTGGCCCGTTCACAAGCCATTTGCCGATTAACCGGAAGAATCGATTGGCTGTATCGTCTCTCCAGTTGCAGAAGTGGAGTGAGTTAAGTATCTTGGATGACCAGGGTATCGCCTCTGATGGTACTTCGTCAAGCACAAAACACACCGAGTTTGCAGGTGACTTTGTGGTGACTATCGCCATGTTGTCATTTCAAGAAGTCTGCTGAAGAAGTCGATATCTTTTGGGCCAATAGTTTACAAAGCTGTTCACAGAATAACCGAGGAGACGTTATGGGCATTGCATTGTTCATGTCAAGCGCTACAGGGCGAATTCTCCGCGTTGTAGCCGGATTGCTGATGATTGTGCTCGGCATGCGTTCGGGGACTACGGGTGGCTATATCCTGGCGATTGCCGGATTTGTGCCGCTCGCCTTAGGGATGCTCAACTGGTGTTTGTTTGCACCACTTCTGGGAGTACCGTTCAAGGGCAGCGACCTCAAGCGGTAGCAAGTCGAATAAATTGTCACGTGATCTCTCTACTGCACACGGTAACTGAAAGCGTGTCGTGGTCACAATAACGACCAAACTGGCGGCTGCCGCCTATTCCCAAACGTTCATTCCGCTATGTGACATTGATTGGTTACAGAAGAATATTGGTCTGTCATTTTGCTTACGAGGATAAATTGGGTAACACGAAGATAGTCGTATTAGGTGCCGGCTTCGGCGGACTTGAACTCTGCACTATCCTGTCGGAAGCGCTCCCGGACAGCCTGGACCTGACTCTGATAGACCAAAGCGATTCGTTTGTCTTCGGTTTTTCCAAACTCGATGTCATGTTCGGTCGTAAATCGCCGGACTCTGTGCGCCTTCCTTACCGAAAAATCGTCAAGCCCGGAGTACGCTTCCTTCAGGAGGAGATCACTAAGATCGATCCGGTATCACGGCAGGTCACGACGCGCAACGGAGTGTACGATGCAGACATCCTGGTTGTGGCGCTGGGAGCAGATTATGATGTAAGCGCAACACCGGGTTTGGCTGAAGGCGGCAACGAATTCTATTCCGTGGCCGGTGCTGAGCGCTTGCGCGAAGTACTTCCCGGATTCTCAAGAGGTCATGCGATTGTCGGCGTGACATCGGCACCGTTCAAGTGCCCTCCTGCTCCCAGTGAAGCTGCGCTGCTGCTGCACGACTATCTTACAGCGCGCGGTGTGCGCCCGGCTTGCGAAATCACACTGGTCATGCCGTTCGGCATTCCCATCCCGCCCTCTCCCGCAACATCGCAAGCTCTGCTTGTTGCGTTCGCCGAGCGGAACATCAAGTTTGTGGCAAATCGCCGGGTGCAATCCCTTGACTCGGCCCGCCGCGTAGTACTTCTCGATGACAACACCGAGATGCCCTATAATCTATTTCTTGGAATTCCAAAGCACCACGTACCGAAAGTGGTATTGGAAAGTGGGATGACTATTGACGGATGGGTTCCCGTCGATTCGAAAAACCTCAAGACGCAATTTCCGGGCGTGTACGCCATCGGCGACGTGACCAGTGTCGGTACTCCCAAGGCGGGTGTGTTTGCCGAGGGGGCCGCGCGTGTCGTAGCGGCGGCAATCATTGCAGGGCAAACCGGTGGTGAAGAACCATCAAAATACTCGGGAGCAGGTTCGTGCTATGTCGAATTCGGTGGGGACCACGTGGGACGCGTGGATGTGGACTTCCTTTCGGGGCCGTCCCCGACGGGGAGTTTTGTCGAACCCTCGGCCGCGCTCGTCACTGAGAAGCTGCATTTCGGATCCAGCCGTCAAGCACGCTGGTTCGGCTTATAACGCTTACTTTTCGAAAAATGCGGCAACGAGCAGGCTGATTGAATATCCGAATGCCGTTTCCAAGCAAAAGCCCCTGCTGACTGTGAAGTGAGCAGGGGCCTTTGATTAATGAAAGCTAAATTCGAGTGCGACTCCGATTGATCGCGATACTCCGTTTTATCGCAGGAGCACAAGTCGCTGCGATACGGTTTGTCCGGGTGTGGAAAGCCGAACAAAATAAGTTCCGGAGCCAACGGACTGCTGCGCATTGTTTCTTGCACTCCATGAGACACTGTGTATGCCTGCCGGAGCATATCCCTTCACCAGCGTTGCGACTTCACGTCCCAGCACATCGAATACACAAAGCTCCATTTGAGAACCTTTAGGCAAAGTGTAGCTGATACGTGTGACGGGATTAAATGGATTCGGATATGCCGGCAGAAGAGTAATGGACAATGGGGCGGGAGGGACAGGATCAGCCGATACGTAGATTCCGCCGCCAGAGAGACAGATAATCATGCCATCACGATTGCCAAGCAGGATTTCAGGGCGGCCGCTTCCATCCAGGTCTGGCACGAATCCCGTGGCATCAACCGCACCGATATCGCCGTCACCCATGGTAGCGAAGTACTCCACGCCGTCCCAGCCATCAATTACCACGAGATAGTCACCCAGCGTGCCGCAAATCAGGTCGATCATGCCGTCTCCCGTCACGTCGGGCACCGCAGTCAGAGAAAGTACGTTTTCCGATCCGCCTGGATCGACGTTTTCTGTCCATATTTCTGCGCCGGAGTAGCCATCGAGGCAAACCAGATCTCCGCCCACCGTACCCACATAAACTTCCCGAACGCCGTCTTCGGTGACATCGGAGCCTGCTTCCACCTCGTACACCCATGTGTCATCAAACGGATGCAGCCAGTGCTGCTCACCGCTTCCGCCGTCTATCGAGTAGACTCCAAGATAGGCCGAGGCAACCACAACGTCTTCCGTCTGATCTTCCTCAGGATTTGCGTTTCCCATCGGTTCGAGATCAAACACGGGTGAACCGGTCCCAATGGATGTTAGCCAGAGCTGAGCACCATTCGCCGCGTTGATTCCCACCGTCCAACTCGTTCCACCGCCAACCACGTCGCGGATACCGTCACCCGTTACATCGTTTACAATCGTGCAAGCGTAAAATGAATTGTGCACTGGACCTTCCCACACAAGTGATCCATCCTGTCCGTCCAGAGCAAACACCCGGCGAGGTCCGCTGCCGTCCCCACCCCCCACGGCAGCAATCACATCGCTCACACCGTCGCCATTCAGATCCGGCACACCTTGCACGTCGTTTACCCAGGCGCCGACTCCCCAGAATTCCGTGTCAAACATCCACAGTGAGTCTCCGGTTTCACCGGAGAGAGCATATACGGACATGCTGCCGCCTGCCGTACCGAGAATCACATCATCAATGCCGTCGCCAGTGATGTCGTCAATCGTGCTGAGTGCGCGTTCGTAGTAGACTTCGCCTGAATGGCCGGTAAACCGGCGCGTGTTGAATGTCCAAAGGGTATCGCCGAAATTAGTGGAACGGCCATTCAAGCAAATCGTAAGTCCGCTTTCGCCGCATGCGATCACATCGGCTCCGCCGTCCCCGTTTACATCCTCGATCCAGGTGAGTGCGTTTATCCCGGTAAAAAACTCTCCGGTGTCGTCCTGATAGATCCAGATGACGTCAGCAGAGTCAAATGCCGCATACGACGCAGCGCCAGCCAATGGAATTTCGATCATGGGCTCATCGGGATCGTCTGATGAAATCGAGAGAATTGCATCAAAATCGCCTGCCTGTTCCGGTTCGAACCAAACTCGAATGGTCCGGAAACTATGCGAGTCAATCTCCATCGGGAAAGCAATCGGGTCAAGCCGGAAGTGATTTGAATTGCTAATCTGTGCCGAAGATACGGTCAGAACTCCGCTTCCTTGATTGAGAACCTGGATTGGACGAGACGAAGAAAGGGTAGGATTGGGGATCCAGACTTCGCCAAAATCTACCGATGAGGGAGAAGGCTGAATGTCCCCTTCGTTGGGAAGTCCAGTGCCGCGCAAGCGCACGGATGCCATGGCTTCGTCCGGATCGTTAGACAGGATGAAGAGCGAATCGACAAAGGTACCGGCCGCCGGGGGAGCAAACCGAACCGTGAATGACACCGTATCAAATGCTGAGAGCATAATCGGGAAATTGGCAGGAGACTCGAGCTCGAACGCCTGTCCCGAACCCAGCGGCGCACTGCTGAGGATGAGCTCGGCATTGCCGATGTTGGTCAGGCCGAAGCTCCAGTCTGTGGGAAAGCCGACCACATGCGCTCCAAACTCGTGTGATGTCTCGAGCAATACGATGTCGGGAAACAGCGCGTTACTGACATCATATTGCAGGACACGGTTGTTATTGCTGTCTTGTGCATAGGCTATAACCCAGAGAAACCCGTCCACCCAGGCGACACCGCGTATGCGTCGATCCGGTAGTGACTGATGCTCGGGAAGTTCAAACTGCCAATTCAGCGCTCCTGTAGCCGCGTTCAGACGAAAAATATTGTCTCCGGCGGAATCGGCGGAGCTTTGCCATAAGTAGTTTTGTTCATTCGCGATTCCCCACACGTGCTCGCCATAGCCGGCGAGTGTTTGAACAACGGCACCGTCGGCGGTGTCGATTTTCACGATGCTCTGTGCGGGGAAATAGCGTGTGACCCAGAGATATGTACCGTCCCACGACAATCCGCCTGCATAGCTTTGTGCGGGATCGGGAATGGAATCTACCACAATACCTGTGACCGGATGGATCTTGTAAATGCGCTGTCGGCTCTGGACTCCGGAAATCCACCACAGATACGAGCCGTCAAACGCCAAACCGTCGCATCCGTTCACCGGACCGACCAGTGTATCAAGCCGAGTGCCGTCGTCCTCGCTGATCTTATAGATGCTCGCGGAATTGTTCGCACCGCACCAAAAACCCGAGCCGTCCCAGCAAAGCGCACCTGAATTTGCCGTGGCGGCGGGAATATCCCGTATGAGGATCTGTGCAAACGATTCCCGAGCAAGAGCAAGGGCGAACAAAACGATCCAGCAAAGCGGCTGATAAATTCTCATGGGAAGACCTCGATGCAGACCGAGCGATTGGCCTTGTCTGCGAAAAAATTGCGGTAGGATCAAGAAACCTTGTACAGGAAAAAGTGCAGAATCGTTGAATTTAACAATTCAAAAAGGCGGAGCATTGCGGGGACGCCATCAGGCGTCCCCGCTCATTTTGTGAACGAAGTGAATATTAAGGCGCGTCGGTGGAAGCGACGACCACGTAGAAGTGCTTTGATCCGGGCAGCGCGGGAATCCCGGTATGCGTATAAGTGACTCCCGCAACGGTTGCAATGCGGTGCGCCTCGTCAATCGCGACATTTTCGGTAGTGTCGAAGTAGATTTTGTAGCTGTTTGCTCCAGCGGCGGCAAACCAGCGCAGGATATTGTTTCCGGTGATCCCGTCGTGGAATACGGTCAACCCGGAAGGAGTACCGAGGGCAACGTACTCATCCGCTCCGATATCCGGCGGATTACTTCGCACTTCATCATCAAAATCGTGAGTCACGTAACCTAGCGCCACACCTTCTCCGTCCACAAATGTGCTGGTCTCATGAATGTGAAGATCGGATTCACTGATGAACGCCGGGTCGCCGGAAATGCTATTCGCATCAAAAAAGTTGCTCTGCCATGAGGGAAGTGTTTGATAATCCAACCCGCCCGAGAGGCCGCAGTTGAACATGACAGATGGACCGTAGAGACAGTTGTGATCCGAGTCCAGTGTGTTCGCGCCCGCACGCCGGATCGCCCAATGGATGGTGTCGTCTTCCGCGCTGTAGATAATATTGTTGCGCAGCGTAATCGTCGAAGACGCGGAAGTCATATTGATGCCTGCATAGACGCCGAAACTGTCAGTTTGGGCGAGGTCATTCATGTAGATGCTGTTGTGCGCGAGGAAGATAGTTCCAATCCCGCACAGCACGCCACTCTTCATTCCGCGCGGATTGGGTGCCGCAGCAAGATTGAAGCCGTAGATCATGTTGTTATA
>CAZVXJ010000001.1:0-52703 GCA_964631675.1 uncultured Alphaproteobacteria bacterium | reverse complement strand
CGCCGTGTTGGGTTTGCAAGTGCAGAAAATATTGAGCTTAGCCTGTCGAGTTTCATATTTAATAATACAGTTAATTAACTTGTTAGTAAACTACAAAATTCACCCGTCCTTGTCAAGTGTTTTTTCAAGAAAGGGAGCCGACTCGGAAGATCCCGAATCGGCTCTATTGTCAGCGATAAAGCACTGCCGCACCCGCAAGGGCGGATCGAAACGATAAGAAGTGTCTACTTCAACAGCAGCATCTTCTTCGCATCGCTGAAACCGTTTACTTCGAGTTTATACACATAGACTCCCGAGGGTAGGTTCTCGGATTCAAGCTGCACGACATGCCGCCCGGCATTTCGTTCGGCATTCACAAGAATCAAGACTTCCTGTCCGAGCAAATTGTACACTCGCAAACTTACGTTGCCCGCTTCGACCAAATCAAACACAATCTTGGTTGTCGGGTTGAACGGATTCGGGTAGTTCTGATAGAGCGCATAATCGGTGATGATTGCTGCGCCTTCAGCTGGCGTAGCGTCAACTGAACCTTTCTCCTCGCGTTCTCCACCGATGCTCACAGAGAAAAGTGTATAGCGGTAGGTCGTGCCGTTCTGCACTTCCCGATCCCTCCATGAGTAGTAATGCATTTCGCTGCTGGAACCCGCGCCATCCACTTGTGCAACAAGCCGACCGTCGCGTTCGATGTCAAAATGATCGTTCTCCAGTTCGCTTGCGGTCTGCCAGCGCAGTAAGACTTCTTCATCTCCGGGAAATGCTTCGAAAGAAAGCAGCTCCACCGGAAGCTCTTGGTCCCACCGAATAATCAGGCAGGCGCAGTATGCGGTGTCGCCTCCGCCGAAATAATCGTTACGCAATCCTTCAAAGCGTATCTGCCAATCGCCGCGTGCGTCTTCGCCGTTGAATGCGGCGAAGACTTGCTGAGGCTTGTACCAACCCGTGTAACTGCCAGCGAACTGACAGAGCGTAACTTGCGGCGCCTGGTCTTCCCAGTGTCCCCAAAATGTGCGGTTGCCGTGAACGATGCCGCCATTGCACAGCCGGTTCAACACCCTGAGAGTGGTTCCGGCCGGAGAACGCAGGTCAACCAAAAGATCCTCTGTGCTGTGGTGGTTAAAGCCAAGCACCAGCTCGACCTCGGTAATGATGTACTGGTTTGGCACATTGATCACAAAATTCGTAACTCCCTGTGGAGCGATGGGCATCTGAGTCATGTTGCAGTGCGAAGCCACATTGCCTATTCCGTCTGCCCGGAGATAAACACAGGTCTCACCGTCCTGTGGACTGTTGCCATTCGCATTTGCATCTTCGGCCCGGTCGTGCAAGTTATCATTGTCCGTATTCATGTCAACTTCGGCACGAAGTCCGTCTCCATCCACATCTGGAAAATTGATCGGGTCGTTGTCATGTGGGTCCTCGGTATCCTCGTCACCGTCAAGGTCAGGATGATCGGTGTCATGGAATGTGTAACTCCGAATCTCTTGAGGATCTCCGATGCAATCTCCATCCGTATCCCAGAGAGTTTTTCGAGACGGAATCCTTCGGGGAAGCGGGTTGTTGGCCTGCCACTGCATCCCGCCGCCTTCGTCGAAGTCCATCAACCCATCTCCGTCCGTGTCATTCCAAACGTCAGGATTTCCAAGGCGAGCGAAAACCTGATTGGCGGCGGCGTTAATTATGTAGTACCGGAAGATATCCAGTTTCGAGAATTCTTTCCAACCCGTTTCTCCCGGCCAGGGGTCAGCCACAAGCGCCCACTCGCGTCCGAAAATATCGTCCCCAGCGCCCACGAGGACAATCGCATGCGTCCCGCCGCCCTTGTTCTTGATACTGACGAGCACTGGCCTCCCACTCTGGATTTCATTTACAAGGACCCCGAACGGAAGCGCCGCCAAGTTGTTGACGATCGGAGTACCATTGAGGGTAAAACTGAACGCGTCATTCGTGTGGGCATTCGCGCCCTCCCCATGCCCAAGGTCGTCTTCCGGCTTGTCGGCGTGATAGGAATTCCATTTGATATAATAGGAGATTTCATCCTGCGTCATCTGCGTGGCAGGCGCGTAGCTTGCTCCCTCCTGCAACCTCCGGAAGTATTCATTGATCATCTTCAGACTTCCGCGTGTACAGTACATGCCGCAGTGATTGCACGTTCTGATGTGTGCCGGGTCGAGCGAGTGCGGCAGCCACCAAGGGCCGTTTTCACCATCACCCTCCTTGCAGCCGGGACGTTTATCATTGGCATTGATTTCCCCGGTCACTATCGAATCCACAAACACGCCGTCTTTGTATTTATAGAGACACATGATCTCACTGTCTTTGTTTTGAAGACTCTGAGCAAAGTTCGTAAGGGCGATACCCTGAATCGTGTTCTGTGCGAATGCGGCAATCGCATTCCGGATCCACTGCAGGCCACCGATGTACGGTATCACGCGCCAGAAAAAATAACCGTCGTCCAGGGCCACAGCCAAGGAAGTTGCGGAAGTAAAAATTGAGAGCGCGGGTGAGGTGAAATCTGAATCATCATCCACTTGGACCAGAAAACTATCCGCATCGGGAACGTCGCGCCATTCCAGCATATTGACTGCTGCCTGCTCTGAGGCATGCGGAGGAGACAATTGCAGGTGCTTGTGCTGGTCCAGCGGCTGTGTTGTTCGAAGCTCATACTCCTGCCAGTCGGATACAACATCGTTATCATAGCCTGAAGGCACCCGCGCGATATTCGCAAACAGCGCGTCGCCCTGCAGTTCCACGTAATCATTGGGCGAGGGAGACCATATACCTTGAGCCGAAGCATGGCTCTGCCCCGTACCCGATGTGCTGCCTCCATATCCCCACCGAACATAGTCTACAATACTTGAATTGGACGAACCCGTGTACAGCCCCAATTCTCCCGAGGGCTTGCGCAAGAAAGCGATGTCGCCGAGGTAATGCAGCCCTTCTCCGTCGGAAAAATCCAGATCGTCCGTGCCGCTTTCCATTATCACCTGGAGGTAGGCTTCGGGGGGAAGCATTATGCTGGGAAGGACGTGCGTAAATGCCGGCGATACATAGCTGCGGACCTCCCAACTGCCCAGGTCTATAGCTGAGTTTCCGGTGTTGAGCAGCCAGAATGCGCTCGGGATGGTCTCTTCCAATCCTGAACTTCCCGACCACGGCCGCACTTCATTGATCACCACCGCCGCCTGTACTTGCGTCGCAAGCAATAAACTCAGGAAAAGCAACCCACGAATCCTATGAGACATGATTCACCTCCGATAGATTGTTGACTCCTCGGCAGCCTAATCGACTAATTATCCAAGTTGCTATTATATTTAATATATCTATCGACAAGAGTCAACACTATACGGCCTGATTTGCAAAAAAACTCAACAAAATACCCGCGACCACCTTGATCGCGGGTATTTCCTCTCCGCCACTGCGAACTGATTCGCTCTTAATGATTGTTAAACTGGAAATAAGAGGGAGACGAAACGTAACAAGTCGCCTCTGGTGCTGACCCTCTTACTTCATCAGCAGCATCTTTTTCACATCGCTGAATCCGTTCACATCGAGGCGGTAGAAGTACACGCCGCTTGAAAGTGCGGCTGCATTGAATTCAAACGTGTGTCGCCCTGCTTCACGATGTTCGCTGAGCAGCGTGCCAACTTCGCGGCCCAAAATGTCGTACACGGTCAGCTTCACATCGCCAGCTTCAATCAGATCGAACATGATCTGCGTCGTGGGATTGAAGGGATTGGGGAAATTCTGGTACAGACGGTGCTTCAAGGGAAGCGGCCGGGGCTTGGTGTCTGGCGCCATACCGCCCAGCGCATCAAACAAACTCTTTTCCAATGCCATCGCTTGCTCTGTGGAGCGCACGGCGAACTGCGCAGGAATCTGCATATTCGGCGCTTCATCCAGACCGCCGCCGCCGAGGCCGCCTGCCATCTGAATGCCGATCAGGTCCATCGCCACGTAGATCGAATCGTCAAACGTGAGGCCACTCGATAGAAGCTCCGTACATACACTCGCCGCAATGGTAAAGTCTTCGCCGTTCAAATGAAAGCTTGCCAGCAATCGGCTAGCGAGCACACGCGAGTTGTATTCGTTCTCCTCCGCTTCAACAAGGCTGTCCAATAGCGCGGGAATCCAACTCCCTCCGCTGCCGACAAACGTCTCCGTGGAAACAACATGCGCCATCGAATTCCAACGCAGACGGTTGTCATCAGTTCCGCACGCAATCGAGTGGAAAATTCCTTGCGCACTCGCATATTCGGCTTCGCTCTCCAAAAACAGGCCAACGTAAAACAAGCTGTCGAAGTTCGCGCCCTCATCTACGGTGCCGCTCCTTCCGCGAGAAACGTCGCCCGGATCAAAACTATCCCCGCCGCCTTCCTCACCGCCGCCGCAAAGTCCGTAGGGTTCGCTTAGATAATCGCTGAAATCGAAATACTCCGCGCCCATCGGATCAAACATGAGTTCACTCGGAGTCGGACTCCAGAATTGTTCGAAGGCAGGATAAGGTGGGTCGGGTGCATATTCACCGAGTTGCCATTGAATCAATTGCCCGCCGGAAAATGTCTGTATCCAGTCGTTCTTTCCGCCGTTGCCTCCGTTGCGATTGTGGATGACCGGCAGCGCTTGCGTGCCTTCCATGATCATCAGGTATTTTGCGCTATCGCTAATCACGTTGGCGACTCCGCTCTGGAAATTAGTGCCGCCGAAGGTCGGCGAGCAGCCTGTTGCGCTGAAAAGCGTGGATTGCCAGGATCCGGCCGTCGGCGCGAGCGAAGTGAATTCGCTGCACTTGAAATTGGGCGTGCAGGGCGGTGTGTTGAACAGCACTCCGTAGTAGGACGTGCGGCCCTCGAACGCGCAATGGATGAAAGAACCTGTTATCTTCTTGATGTACGAGTTCACGTAGTCGCAATTCGTGACTTCCACGCTGTCAAACGCCACATTGCAGTTGTAGAGATACATTCCGGTGGCGGTCGTATCCACATTCGTGATCAGCGTATGTGATACGGATTGCGTGAGACTTGGGCTGTTCCACAGCACGAGCGCCACACCGCCCGGCTCTAAATCGCTCCCGTCCAAAGTACAATGTTCGATACTCACTGGGTGGTCATCGCCCGAAGGCGTGTTGACGAAAATGCAGTAGTCCGTCTGGTCGTAGAACTCGACATACTCGAGATGCAGTTCACCCTCTTCGACCGTCAATGAAGTCCAATGCTCGCCGTTATCTTTGGCTTTGAAGATGATCGGATCTTCTTCCGTTCCTTCCGCAATCAGCGTGGAGCCATAGATGTCGATACTCGCGCCTTCTTCCATGACTACAATCGTGCCCGGCATGATCGTCAGAGTTGCGCCGTAGTCAACCGAAAGATAATCATCAACGACAA
Organism: uncultured Alphaproteobacteria bacterium; assembly: GCA_964631675.1. Classification (GTDB taxonomy): domain Bacteria; phylum Electryoneota; class RPQS01; order RPQS01; family RPQS01; genus CAZVXJ01. The sequence goes on along the minus strand of CAZVXJ010000001.1, from coordinate 47,322 downwards.
CACTGTCTACCCATGTTGCATTTTGTGAGATACTTCCGGACCAGTGCCGTCCCCACGCACTGACTGTTGCTGTGCCTCCGATGGGGTCAATATCGAGAACATTGAGATGCACCATCGTCGGACGATCTTGTTGGTAAGGGGAACTGGTTCGATGTGCGGCTGATGATGGATTGCTGTCATAATTGAAGGTATCGCCTTCAACGTAGAAATTTCCCGCTGAACCAGACGGCCCATTCCAAAACGCCTTAATGGGCCACTCTGCTGTATGCCACCAGACGAAATCAAAGCTGTCGAGGCCTGTTACAGTGTTTGAATCGAGCGTACTTTCGCCTGTCCAAAGATCACAAGTATCTCCACCGGGAAACACGCGGCATCCCCAATCCGGATTTGACATTTCGTGACGGGTAGTCCAGTCGAATAACCCTGTCTTCAATTCGGGATCGAATATTTTTCTAGCATGATCACCTTGAAAACCATTCGGATTAACGTGTGTGATCATGACACCTTCGCGCGGCCACAGTCGGTCCCAAGCAGTTCGTCTAGTCACTGCGACCGCCAAGAAGTACTGATCATTACTTGGTGAACTCGCCACATTGGCAGGAATTTTCAGGCATTCATCTGTTTCTATGTGGTCGCCCAAAGTGTAGTCAAACAACGGTGCGTTGATCGTTGTCAAATCAAGCCAACCATTGAGCAAACGGTAATACGGGTTATAAGGAGCAATTGCTCCAATAGCGTTGTCGTTTTCAGGATCTGTAAAACTTGGTTCATAACCCATTGGATCGAACGTTCCATAACCCAAGTGCGAGGTCGAGGTGGTGGCGTATTCAGAGCTTCCAAATGTGTGAAACAGTGGCAATGAATGACCGTACTCGTGAGCGGCACCCGGCATGTTGCTCCAGTACGCTGCTTGCACCGAGTCTGTGGCACCAAGCCAAGGGCAGCCGTCATGAACGGACAGCGCTTGTTCAGAAATAGACCAAAAAGCGAGTCCTTTGGTTCCGCCCGTTTGAATAGGTCGATTAATGCTATTGCTATCACGAGATACATAGGTCAGCATTGGCCATTGCCCGCCACCTTCCACTTGACAATTTTCTGCGTGTCCGTAAACATTGAAGAACATGAAACTGACCACAGTGTCGCTGGGATTGTCTATGTAATCACGGAAGTCAATGACAGAGTCTACTTTCTGCATAATGTTTTGAAAGAAAGCGTTCCCGCCACTAAAACCGGAGACCTTGCGCGGACGTACCGCCGTATCGGGATCGCATACAAAGATCGTCGAGTCGTTACGACCCACAACGTCACCAATGACACGAAATCTACCATCTGACTGATCGATATAGTATTTCGTAAAACTCCTTGCAATAGTTGAGTCAAATACCCACGGAGCCCAAGTAGGCATTCGATAGGTGGAGGGATACATTACCCGTGTTCCGGCGGTATCCGGAGTCCATCTGTGGACAGGCCAATTGTGCGGAAGTGAATTGGAATCGCCGGCGCAAACGATCCAAAGAATCCTTCGCGTTCCCACAACATCGGTTAGGGGGCTTGGCGATTGTTCCGTGAAGTCGCACTGCATACCGGGGTTTTGTGGGTTCGGCGGTTGACTGATTGCGGACAAAACAAGCAAGACGATCAATGAAAAGAGAGTCAATAAGTGTTTGCGCGACATTGGGTTGCCTTTCTATTACTTAATAAAGTTAATCTGCGCAGTTAGAATTTTGTTTGGAACTTCCACTGACAAGATGTAAAGCCCAGAAGGTAAATCGTCGATTTGAATAGATGAAGTCATGTCGCCGCCTTGAATTTCAAATGACGAATTCTGGCGTAAAAGCTCCTGGCCCAAGATTGAATAAACCGTTACCTGAAACTCGCCTGCTAACGGCATTCTATGTAATCGCAGAAGAAAACGTCCTACGCTGTCCGTAGTGACTTGAAGTTCCGGTTCTCCAGCTTTTATTCGTCGTGGCGTGGGAGATGACAAAACCGTTGTATCAATCGAAGACAAAAGAAGAAATCCCCCACTATCCGTTGGCGCTTTAAGAAACCAAAGTGTTCTTCCGTCCATATCAAGGCAAGGATCCTCCTCTCGGGTGAACTGGCTGTTTATGGGAGACGGAAGCGAGAAGGCGGTTTGCCACGCACCATCTACTTTTCGGCTTTCCATAATATCTCCCAAGTTAAGTTCACCACGGAGGAAAAATAGTCGATTTCCATCCGGCGAGAGACTTGGATGTTCCTCGCTCCAATTGAATTCATTTACTGTGCTCGGGAGATGTATAGGTTCTCCCCAAGTGCCGTTCTGCTGTTTTTCATGAAAGAAAATGTCAGCCCCAAATGTTCCGAGTCGCCGTGAAGAAACAAGCAGGGTTTGCCCGTCCCGGCTGATACCGACGGAGTATTCGTAGCGATTGGAGTTTACATTCGGCCCGGCGCTAAAAACGGGTCCCCAGCCCGTATCAGTCATAATGGAGTAGTAAATGTCCCATAAACCGTAGTTTTCACAGTCCGGACGAGGATCGCTAAGAAAATAGAGAGTGTCTCCGGATGGACTCTCGCACGGACATTGCTGAGTATTCGTGATCATTAAATGAGGGGGAAGCAATCGCCATGTTCCCCAAGGCGAGCCAACCGAGTCGCGTTCAATGACATGTAGAGTGGACGAACTTGAAACATAAAGCCTTAGTCCGTCATTACTTAACCACGGCGCACGCACTCCTGCACCAGGTTGCGGGTCTATAGGTACTGGCTCCGTCCATTGCGCCGTGGATGGAAGTGCAGCAATTTTAAGCATCAAGACCAGCACAAAGAAAGAGCGAATTTTCCCTCGCCCTGTTAAGATCGCCCGGAAAAATTCGCTCATGATGGTCTCCTTAGATGTGAAGTGGAGGTGACTCGGCAACCGCCACAACAATTAATATGTGAAACTCTTCACAAAAAGTCAAGTGTTCTTTTTCTGGAGTTAGGGATTTCTCATGTTCTTTGTGCTTCATCACTTCGAGCTGCGATCAGAAAGGTCTGTGCAGAATTGCGCACCCTACGGCGCGCAGAGATCCAGCGTCACCACAAATCTCGCATACGGATCGGCTGCGGTAGAAATTGCGTTTGTGGTTGTGCGGCCTGCTCCAACATTTAATACAGAAATCGGAACAAACGTGTCCGGGAAAGTCGCCGTCGCGTTCACTGTTTTGTAAACTCGCGCAACGCCCGATCTCGGATTCACCCACGATAGCTGCACCGTGTTCGGCATACCGGGGATCGGTCTGACCACGAGACTATCCACGGGTGGACATGGCCCGGGAGTGCAGCGCGTGACTTCCAGAAAGTAATCACCGCATGCTCCGATCGTACCGCCTTCAATGGTCACATAGTACATTCCAGCCGATAGCGTAACACAGTCAATCACCGCCCGCTGTCCGGATGGACAACCGCTGCCGCTTTCGGCAATGATGGTATTCGAGTCACAACAGCTCGATGACAGGAGGAGATGGCTGTCCCACTCCGTTCCACCCAAGCAGAGCGAAAACCGCCAGCTGTCCGCCGTGGGAATGTTGACTTGCACGATTCGATCTTCGCTGGGTCTGAACGTACAGTCGTTCAGCGCTCCACAGGTTGATCCCACACTCCCGCCCGGCGCATTAATCGTACTATTCGCTGCGCAACTGAGAAAACATTCCAATCGGAGGTAGTAGTCATGCGGCTCACGCATGCCGCTGAATCCGTTGAATGCGGCAAAGACAAAGTAATCCCCCGCCGCCGGACAATCCATCACCAGTGTGAGCGGAGTGCATGCCGGACCAAAGGTGTAGTTCGGATAGAAATCACACGTCGGCGGGAAAATCCCTGATTGCATGGACATTTCAAATCCCGCCTGCATCGTAAAAATCACCGTGCCGGGGCCCGACATGTTAAAGCGGTACCAGTCCACATCCCGCGAATCGCCGAATGCGGGATTGAGTCCCGTGAACGCCCGTCCGCGCACCGTTTGCCCGCACTGGATGGTTTGATAGGTAGCAACACCTCCCCAGTCCACGTTGCACGGTCCTCCGTCGCAATCATCTATCGCAAGCAGCGTGTCCGGGGATTCCGCGCACTCCGTTACATCGTGGGGCAGATAGCCAACGCACAGGTGATCAATGGCCAGTTGGTAGATGCCTGCGTGGCTGCTGTTCAGGTAGCCGTCCACAATCACCCAGTAGGTACTGTCTTCATAGAGTTGTACGAACACCTCCGACTGCAAACCGCAGGCATCGTCATTGCAGAAAATGCTGGTTGTTCCCGGACAGGCGCCATGCCAGGTCATTTCCAGCCGCGTATCATAAGCACTGCCGCAGAGCGCTACCCGGTAGACGTCGGTGACCGTCGGCGTAACAGTGTAGATGACGTCCGGCGCAGAATTTCCTCCGCAATTGAAGTTATTCACTCTACCCGCCGTCGAGCCATAGTCCGAATAGGGAAGAGAGGATACTATCGTGGCAGGACAGTTGTCATTGCCCTGATCCAGCGGATTTCTGTCGCGGGATTCTTCCGCGCTTTGCGTTTGCGGACCACCGCTTTGCCCGGACGCAGAGCTGACCAGCAGCAGCAGACCCATTAGCAGATAGTTCATTTTTTTCATCACTTCCTGTTAATTACTTTCAAGGAATATTGCGTGACTCACTCCGCCGTCACCGCGTAAAATCTCGCCGCAGCCGGATTCAGCACCGCCGATGAATCGGTGTAAAAGGTCGTATTAGATGTCCCAATCAAATTTGCCGGAATAATCGCCACTCCGGAATTGCTCGAGCGATACACGTTGTAGTGAACTGCGCCCGCAGCCGAACTCCAATTCAGCCGAATGTGATCTCCGTTTCTGCGTATTACGAGCGAATCCGGAGTGCCCAAGCCGCCGCCGCAAACCGCTCCTTCAATGGTCATTTGATATTGGCCGCTGGCGCCATCTTCACCGTGTACGACGAGATAATAGTTGGTATTGGGCAACGCCTGAAATGAAATCATGGCATGCGGGAAGGAATCTTCGGGGCAAGTTTCATTCTGGCCGCAGGCCAGCAAGGAATCGCCCGGGAAACTGCCGCCTGTGCGCAAATCCAGTCGCGTATCGAAACTTGAGCCGCAAAGATCAACAACAACATCACGGCATTCGGGAAAATTCAATGTGAAGTAAACGGTTGGGCTTTCCTGATCGTCACAACCTGTGTACTCTTCTGAGTGTGCGCCGGAAGTCGATCCGGCATAATAGAAGGGTATCGATTGAACGAGTACTCCCGGACCTACATCATTGGGTGGAGTATGTGGGAATGCCGTGGCATTTATTGTGTATGGGCCGTCTGCAAGATTCGCCTCGTGCCTTACCGGATAATAGTAGGTGCCTGCTGCAAGGTCAACCCATGTCATCGTATAATTACCGTCGCCGCACTGTTCGAGGCTGCTCGCTTGAATCAAAGTCGGATCACAGGGACAGTTTTGAACCAACACGGTATTGACTGTTGAGAATGCCGGCGATGTTCCGCAAAAATTCAAGGTAACATCGCTGGAAACGGGCACGGTAAATGCGTGCCAGGTTTCCGCCCCGCCGGGAAGATAGCTGCAATCTTTCGTCGAACCCACAGTTGTGCCCGTAAGATTTGCAGGTAATGAGACCGGAGCGGCTTGCTCACAGCGGTCATTCGCGGGTCGCGCACCCGGCGGACATTCCACGTTCAGTACATACTGGATTTCGTTCCCGCAAGACAGCCAATCGTATACTGCAATGTAATAGGTTCCCGCAGGCAGTGCATAGTATGTTTGCTTCATTCCGGCCACATCACATTCCTGAGGCGCGTAATCATATTCATCGGCAGGTAAAGGAAACTCTCCTGCCGGACATGTTGAATATACATCCGCACCCAGAATACAGTCGTAACCGCATACGGCGTCCGTGCAGAGCAGAATCTCCAAATCACACACCTGTTCCAGCACAAAAGGATACCAGATCGGATTCAGGTTTTTCAGCGGATGCTCGCAAAAATACGTTCCGCTCGCCGCAAAGGGAGCGGTGGCCATGGGAGCCGCTATACAGCTCGCGCGCGGTCCGGTGATGCATGAATCCACATGGCGCATTTCAAGATAGTAGTTCCCCTGATCCGTTGCGCTCTCCTCGTTGCTGTCTATCCAGATTCGTGTCGGTGGGTTCGGCGCATAACTGACCGCGAACGTTTGGCCGTTATAACCCGGATGAAACCAATCACTGCCACCCGGACACGCGTTCGATTGCCTGACCACCAGACAGGAATAAAACAATGACGCATAGCGTCCGACATAAAATCCGTTCGTGTCCGGCTGAAATCGGTGTACTGCATCGGGTTCTTCATACCCTATCGAACATAACGTGAAATCGTCGGCGTAACCGAGAGTCGTCCCCTGTCTTAAAAATGGCGTTTCAGGCAAGGTCGTAATGTCACCGCAGTTATCTCCACCATAGCTCACTGGCGGAGCCAGTGCTGTAACGCTTAAGGTATAATTTCCGCTGGCTGTCCCTGCGCCGTACACCCGAATGTAGTAGGTCTGGGCGTACCACGCTACAAAATCGCATCTTGCTCCCGCGTTCGGTCCGCATAAATCATCATCCCAAGCGACCAGCGTGCCGCACTCACAGCCGTCGCGCACTTCTACAGCGGCGTCGAAATCAGCCGTACAAACACTCACCCGCAGCGGTTGGTGGTTTTCATAAAATCCGGGATCAAGACTCAGTCTGTAGATGACCTCCGGGCCAACACCTTCGATAAAATTGTCATAATCGCGCGATGCCAGCGCCGTTGAACTCGAATGCGAAAATGGAATCGAGCTGATTTCTATACCCGGACAGAGATCATTGGCCGGAGAGTTGAGATAAGCCCCGTTAATGAATAGGGTATCCGTCGCATTAAGATCAAGCCAAGAGACTAGTGAGCTGTCAAAACTGTCACCGCCCCACCATGATCGCGCGAGCCGGCCATACCTATCATATAGGTTGTTCGCGCAGGTTGCAGCGCCGCCATATAGTTGTCCGATAATGCGATGATTCGCGTCAAACAGGGGAGAACCGGAAGAACCGCCTTGCGTGGAGCCATTATCCCAGTCCACGACTCGCCACATATATTGGTCAGGACCTTCGGGCACATAGGTCGTATCAAACGGATTGGGGCCGACAGGTGAATCATTGTCAAAGCTGATTTTCATCACATCCCCTTGGGGATGATGCAATCCGGTCGTATTCGGCGGAATGACATCTCTGCGATCCCAACCGGCGAAATAGGGAGTCCAATTCACCGGCGGAAGTGAGGACATTTCGAGTAGCATGAAATCCGATTGGCGCCAGCGCGCATTCACAACACAGTTCGCAATCACATGTGTACTTGCAGGCGGCTGCTGCCCCGCACAGGTCACACTTCTATAATCAAATTCAAACACCGAACTCGCCATTCCGGGCTTAAAACAGTGATTCGCCGTGAGAATGTACGGATGAAAAGCGCCGTCGGCAGTACGAATGAGCGCTCCGGTACACAGGTGAGTACCTGCAACATATATTTTTGCGATGCTGTTGGCTTCGTTCTGCCAATCGTCACCCAGCGGACAGGCCACATTGATCATGCACGTATCCGAGGCGCCGTATGCGTCTAAGGGATCGCGCGAATGAAATCCGGATGCGCCGCGGTAGGCATGGCAAACCCTGCTCACGGACAAAACCGATTCACCCCGCTTACCGGAAGGTTCCACAAGCTCCAGTGTGATGGCATCGCCCCGCACCGGCGCCGTCGTATTCGTTCCGTCCCTCCAGTTATTCGATGACGTGAATGCCCCGATCACATGCGAATGATCGTCATTATACAAAAAGAGCCTTGCCCCTTTCGGTAAGTTCCACTCGTCGTAAATCAACCCCAGTGTCTGCGCGCCTTCCGATTGAATTCGCAGCCGCCAAAGACGGTCGCCGTTAGGCAATACAACCCATGTGCCGGAGTTGTTCAAATTTAGGTGAACGTCTATTCCCTCAGCAAATCGATAGGGATCGTTTTCGGAAGCGAGTGCGTCTTCAGCCAGTAATGCCGCCACATCTACTGACGGCATCGTCGTTGTCGGAACCACTCCGGCAATCGGAGTCCCAAAACTGATTGGTGTTCCACCAGCGCTGATTTGTGCTGCAGCGCGACTAAAGAACACGATCATGGTCAATCCAAGCACAACGGCTTGAACGAGAGCTTGTGTGCGGCGGCCCTGCATAATGACCTCCTTCTCGACACTGGGTACTCTACAAACAGTCTAATGAACCGTCATCACGGTTCTATTGTCCGTTGCTTAACTCTGCCTGTTTCCATTCTGGTGTATGCTCGGCATTGAGCGCTGGCACGGTGGCCTCCGGAGACAGCACAGTCTGGCCCTGCACCGCATCGGCCTTGGTGAACATGCTGATGTCCGGCAATTCGGGCGGCGGAGCCGTCACCGACTCATAATTCTCGGAAGTCACTCCGAAGAACGAACGATCTGCCGGATCATTGATGCATCCGGCGCAGGTGTAACTGGTGCCCGTCACGCTCGCGATCAAACTTTGAGGTAGAAACAGATTCTGGAAAACCGAGGAGCGGTAAATATGGTAAATGTCAGCCCCCGGAACCGCGCCCCATGTCAGCACGACATCGCCCGTCGCCGGGTTAAACTGCGAAACTTGATCATCCACAGCCTCGGGGGGTATGTTGCATGGATAGCTTGTGACATTGATGACGTATGGACCTGAATAGGTAGAAAAGCCATGCACCAGTATCTGGTAGTAGGTATTAGCCAATGCGGTGAACGAAACTGTGCTCTGGTAGGTGTAGAGTTGACCGCAGTAGTTGTCATCGTTGCAGACAACCCAAGGTCCACCGGCGGGACACAAGCCCTGGTAGACGCCCAGTCCGGTATCGTAGCCCGAACCGCACAACGAAACTGTAACCTCTTCACACTGCGGACGGACGAGGGAGTAATACATCTCCGGTGACGTGGAACCCACGCAGTCGGCAAAGTTGTCTGCCATGCAATTCGTATTGCCATAATCCGTAAACGGCAAATTTGTGACCTGAATGCCAAAGCAAACATCTGCCAGCGGAGCGGCCGGAGTTCCGGGTATGTTATAGAAGTATGCCATAAACGGCCCTGCATTCGTTCCGTAACCGCCAACAATGATGTAATAAGTGCGGTTTGCTTCCGCGCTGAAAATCACCTGGCTCTTCAAACCACAGAGATCGTCGTTGTAGGCAACGAGCGTCGATCCGGGGCAGGGGCCGCCCGTGCGCACTTCCAGCCCGGTATCATATGTCGTAATCGGATCGCACAGCGACACCCCCATCGTCTGACAAGTGGGAGAGGTGTATTTGAAGAACAGCTCTTTGGAGGATGGTCCGACAACCGTGGCAAAATCATCTACGCCCGCCCTGGTGTCGCCGCCGTAGTTGGCGGGCAGGCTGGGCACGACAATCGGGCTGGAACAGTCGTCATTGTAGGCTTCCAGTTCCAGCGATGCCATTCCGGTGGCACCATTGTACCCATCGAGGTGAATGTAAAATGTGACGCCGTTGTATGCGTCAAACACTACGGTGCTCGCCAGCGCATCCAGACCGCAGTACGTATCATCATTGCAGCCCGCCAGCCAGGTTCCCGGGCACGAACCGCTGTAACGAACTTCCAGAATGGTATCGTAGTTTATGTAACAGGTCTTGGCACGCATCGCCTGGCTGTAAGGCGAGACCCAGTACCAGTGAATATCCTCGCTATCTGAGCTCCGGCAACTCGGGGTGATGTGATCACCTCCGCACCAATTTGCACCATATGTGAAGTACGGAATCTCGGTGATGGGAAAGCCGGGGCACTGCGCATTGCCCTGCGACCCTGCAGCAAATCCCGTCACGTTGATCACGTAATTTCCCCAGGCCGATCCATAGCCGTCAATACAGATGGTATAAGGCTCGCCCGCTTCAGCAGTAAATGTGACTTGACTTTGCGTTCCGCAGAAATCGTCATTGCATATTACGTAGGCACCGCCCGGCGAACACGCCGCATTCGTAACGTAAATCTGCGTGTCAAAATTGGATCCGCACGTCGAAATCGTAATCTGATAATCGCAGTTCATGCGCAAACTGTAGAAAACATCCGGCGCCGTATTCGCGAAACAGCCGCCTTGATAATCATCGGATGCCCATTGTGTGCTTCCCGAATGCGAGTACGGAACCGATGAGATGACCGGAATGTTTTCACCGAGCGGGCCGCAACTGTCATTCAGCGGGCCGACCGGCTGGAAGGCGTTTGTCTCCCAAGCGCCGGTGTTGCCCGGATCCAGCCAGTCCCGCAGCCGGTCAGTCGAAGTCGGACCGTTCCAGCTCCGCGAAAGTTTTCCGTACCATACATCTTCCTCCGTGCCAACATTGCAGTCCGAAAAACCGCCGTGACACTGCCCTACTACCCGGCTGAATTCATCGAACAGCGGCCCGCCGGAGGAACCCGGCTCTGTTGTTCCCAAGTCCCATTCACAATGCCAATGAGTATGAGGTTCCTCAGATCCGCCATAATCATCACTTACCGCCGGACTCGTGTCATAGGAAATTTTTTTCACGTCAGCGCTCGGATGGTGAATGCTGATGCTGATTTCCGGCGCAATATCGTGTCTGTCCCAGCCTTCAAATCTTGGAATGAACGGTGCGTTCGGTCGTGGCCGCGAAAGCCTGAGCAGGGCGAAATCAGACGGTAATGCATTCGCCTGCAGCGACGCATTTTGAATCACATAGCTGAGGTTGCCATTCGCATTCGGATTGCACTGCGGACTTTCATAATTGAAATAAAAGAGCCAGTTGCTCAAGTTCCCTCCCAAACAGTGATTCGCCGTGAGAAAATTCGGCGCACCGTTCTGCGGAACATTGTTGAGCATCGTTCCCGAGCAGGCTCCGCCCATCGGATTAATCGTCATCGCCACAGATTTTTTCTCATCCTGCCAATCCGGGAAACAGCGGACGTTGATATGGCATGGCATCGCGTCGCCGAAGGCGTCAAGCGGATCGCGGTTTCCGTCGTGCCGTGCGATAAACTGACGATAGCCATGCAGCACACGCATGATTGAAAGTTCACCGGCATCTTCGACTCCCGCAGGCACATAATATTCAAGCGTGACAGCATCTCCGTCGGTGATTGGCGTGATATTCGTTCCATCCCAATTGTCAATGTAGGTGAAGGGTCCGAGTATCATCGAACGGTCATCATTGTAGAGCCACAGTTCGCAAGGCTTGACTAATCTCCAGGCATCGTATAGCAGAAAAAGATCCGTAGCGCCGGAGGAGAGAATCCGCAGGCGCCAAATTCTATCGCCGTTTGCGAGCGTTTCCCAATTCCCTGAGTTATCGAGAGTCAGATGGACTTCCAGCGGCTCGGCGATCTGGTAAGGAATGGTGGTTTGCGCAAGCTGCGCAGCCGCCTGTTCCATCTCGTCTTCGGCAGTGAGCGCTGCATTGTCTACTGCGTTCATTGTTACGGTCGGAACGTTAGCCGAAGAGAGTGAGAACAAACTGCTCGGTGGCAATGCTCCCACAGCGAATTGCATGGATGATGTTAACATCTGCACCGCGAGACACGCGGCCGTCAGCACAGATTGCGATCGGATCTTCATCGGAACTTCTTGTTGCTTCTTCTTTGTTTCAATGAATCAAATTGTGGCTAATCGTACCCTGCGTTGCAGCAGAATATTTTCCTTGGGGAGGGTATGCATGCTCTTCTTTCCGGGGGACGTGTTTCATGGGGTATGCTAAACTGATTCCCGCGCGATACTCTTGTGCCTCTTCTTCAGAGTTGTCACGGCGGCGCCCGACAGAGCCAGACGAGCTCATCCAAACAGCGCGAAAGTCTTTGTTTATTGTTTGGTTACGGTCTTCGTGAAACCACGCCGCGGTGGGCTGATATCGAATAATGACAGCAATAGTGCATAATTCAAGTTCATACTATTTTGACCGTTTGTCAATATCCGGAATAGGTTCCCTAAAAAAAGTCTTCATCATCCCGTTCACGACAGGGGATAATCCACAACTCATCCCAAATTTTGGGTGGGTCCCCAGTACTAATGGCTACCATGAGTCCAAAGTGCTTGCACGGCAGGCAGAAACCGAATACCTTGACGCAGATTGAGCGGTCGCTGTCGTGCCGGACAATTTGTTTGCTTTCTTCGGCGCCACAACGGATACTTTTTTGTGGATCCAAATGTCATCGCAACCGCGGCGCAGCGCTTCTTCTACACGGTCAAGTCAGTCTGCGGCTCCGTCGATTGCGGACCGTAAGAATCGCGCACATCATCTCACAAAACACGAGGGCGACCGTCATGGTCGCCCTCGCTTCATTTAGAATGTTTCCGCTGAGATTACTTCTTATGAATCACAGGCAGACGAATCTCGGTCAGCCATTCCTCCTTGACCGGTGTGTCCGATGGACCTTTCAAGTAAACTTCTTTCGGTGCGCCGTTGCTGATGTACCCGTTTTCGGCAACCCATTTCTTAATCGCCGTCCAGATCGGACCCGACTCGCTGTAATCACCGGTGTATTGAACCGCCGCCACTTCCAGCTCAGGCTCTTCAATGATTTTCACATTGTCCACGCCCTTCGTACCCTTGGCAACGGGGAATGCCACGGTCGTCGTTAATGCTTCGGCCGCCGTCACCGTTGGATCCTGATGATATGTCGCGAGCGCCGCTCCCATCGGGGCATTGCCAGTGTGCATCCAGCCCATCAACTCCGTGAATCCTTTTTCCATCATGCAACCATATGCCTGGTCATAACCCGCGTTACCTGCTGCAAAACCTTCCTTCGGCTTGCAATCTGCAGCCTTCTGCAGCGACGCAGCATAGGTCGTCGGCGGGATCTTCTTCACCGAAATGGCTCCAACCATCTTCGCAGTCCCCGTGGTCGGAACGATCATTCCCACCTGCTTCTTTTCCGTGACCGTGTCTGCAGCGAATGCCATGCTCGCACAGACTGCAGCGGCCAGCACGACTTGTCCAAATCTCTTGACCATCCCCTGCTCCTCTTTTTTGAGTTTTTCAGCCCTGTTCAAGCCCCCGAATACCCTATTGAACACAAAAAAGAGCCAAAAGTCAAGTGCTTTTAGCTCCTCTTTGCAATACTCGAATTCTCTTCGCGTTAATTAACTCGCATTGGCCGACAATTCTAAAGAATCGCAGACTTGTATCTCGAAGCCCTCATCGGCATCGTGCACCGGCGTTTACCACGAACTCCTCTATGGAGCCGAAACGATTGACCGCCTCGGACAAGGCCGCATAACCCGCTGTCCGGCCGGGCCGCCACTGCTTCAAGCCTTCCATGTCCAAGAGTGGCCGAACCCTCGGATCAGAATAACTCATTTCCAAAAGCAACTCGCGGAATCGCTGTACCGCCTCCCTCGGGGCGCCATCGAGAATGGTGAAATTACAGTGGTCGTATTCCTCCGTGCGGGCTAACACACGGGTCGTGTTTTCCTTCAGCGTTCCTTCATCCACAAACAGGTGAAGATTGGCCTCAAGCACGCATGCGGCATCCGCTTCGCCGCGAGCCAGTGCCGCTGCCGCATCGCGTTCACCGCCGATGTGGTCACCATGCAGACCTACCAACTTCTCAAACGGCACCACTTCAAAATCACTGTGCGGCATCAACCCTTCGCCGGCAATGAAACTGAGCGGAATCAGCGTGGCCTGCGGTGAGTCTTTCGCACCCACCGCGACTCGCTTTCCACGTAAATCGGACAGGGTTTTCACCCCGTTGTTGGCGCGCACGATGACCACCGAAGTCAAGTCACAATCACTGTCGCGCATGCAAATGGACTCCGCCTTTCGTCCAAGAGTCTTTGCCAAGCGTTCGCACTGTATCCAGGCCAGTGGTGAATTCCACGCCACGTCAATGTGTCCCAGAAACAGCGCTTCGACCTGCCGCTCATAGTTAGAATAGAGCACGTAATCGAAATCCAACCCGTGGTCTCTGAAGTAGTCACGAAAGCCGTTCCAGATCGTCACCACTTTGGGATCATAGGCTACGGCGCCCATCACCACCTCGGGCCGGGCAGGATTGTCTATCCCGGAGGAAATTTTTATCTCGCTCATTGCCTCTCCTGCATTTCCTTCATGTATTAGAATAGCGGCATGCCGGTCACGGCTTTGCCAATAAAATCGTAGAGCACATCCGTTGTCGGAGCCATCACACCCGCTGCACGGGCATCGCGAAAATATCTTTCTACACCCACGTCCTTGCGAAAAGCCGCCCCGCCGCAGACGCGCATCGCAGTATCCAGTACTTCAGTTGCCGTTTCGCCGGCCGCCGCCTTACATTCCAGCACCCGCAGCATCGCATCGGGACGATTCGTTTCCAGAGCGGCAATCGTATCGTCCAGCAGCGTTTTCGTCATGTCCGTCTTGACGCGCATTCTTGCGACGTAATTGCGGATGGTGGGCATTTCTTTCAGGGCAGAATCCAGATGCGCGTATTTTGTGCCGCCCACATGTTCTGCTGTGCGCTTGACCGCCCCCTCCATCAATCCAACCGTAACGGCAGTGTTCAGCACATTGAACAAGGGAAGCACGACCCCCATCATAATGTCGAATCCCTTGCCATCAGCACCCAGCATCGCCCCCTCGGAAACGTGTACTCCGTCGGCACTGGCTGGCGAAGAATCATTTCCCCTGAGACCCAGGCCATCGAATTTCCCCTGAACTTTGATACCCTCAGACTTTGCGGGGACCAGCCATATTGTGCTCAGCCCTTCTGCACCGAGTGGCTTGGAAGACCAAACATAAGCGGTTGCTTCCGAAGCGGAAGTGATCCAGCTCTTTTTTGCATCCAATCGAATCGTGCCGCCATTCTTGATCGCTGTTCCGATCGGCGCCCAAAAATGACTGCGAGATCCCATCTCACTGAAAGCCAGTGTACTCAGGTGTGTGCCCTTCGCCGCAGATTTGCGAGTCTCTAAATCGGCATGAGCTTCCAGCACCGCCGCTCCGCAATAATGCATGCAGACGACCATCGCCGTGGAGCCGCATTCCTCGGCGATTCTTCCCGTAATTCTCGCCGCTCCTCGCGGTCCAAGCCCGAGGCCACCGACCGCTTTTGCGCTCACTGCGCCGAGCAGTCCAGCGGCTCTCAGCGCGTCTATGGATACTCGCGGAAATGCACCGTGCCTGTCCACCTCGGGCGCTTCTCGCGCGATTACATCCGTACAAACCAGATTCAGTACCGTCTCGAAATTCTCTGCTGTGGCAATCATGGGACTCCTTGCTGTGCCGGAAATGACCGCACGAGCAGGAGTAGACGAATGCCTTACCTACACGCCACGGCCTCCGGCGAGGTTAAAGTTGGGCGCCCGGCTACGCCGGGCGAGGTGTTAGCTCACCTGTGAATGGGAAAATGTTGTGGCATGGTTTCTTTCTGAATACGACAGACACTCGTCGTTTCGATGCTTATACGTGGAATATCTTGCTGTGGATTCACGAGTTCCGGGGCATTTGTAAAATTCTCGAAATAATTGGCGGCCGTTGGTACCACTCGAAGGCATCGGATGAGCGACTTTCGGTACCCATTCGGCGCAATCGCCAAAACTTCGCTCGAGTAGTCCCGACTCTGGCTCTCACTTGGTAATGACCCACAACGATCTGGCCCGATCGTGTTAGTTATTGTTTATCTTTTGTTTGTATGTGCTATAGCTGCCTCTTATTTGTTGGAATTCAATCCAAATGCCGTGCAGTTTTTTTTTCGGAGCCAGATACTCCTTGCGCTCACATCGCAGATTAACTAAATTGTAACAATTCATGATACGATGGGGTTGACCCTCGCCGGTAGAGCAACTTGGAGACTCGCTATGATTAATCAACGAATTTTTTGCGTACTCATTCTCATCCTTTCCTCGGTGCCGCTCCTAGCACGGCCGACCGTCGAGGATGCATCGAGCGATGATCTGTACGCCCGCATTGCCGACCTCCAGAATCAGCTCGCCCGAATTAGCGCTGAATGCGGAGGGGAGCAGGCTATGCTTCCTATCGTTGACCAACTCAACGCACTCTATTCTCAACTCCCGCGCGACCGCGAAGGCTCGCTGGATCAAGGGGGTGATAATTGCACGGATGCCGCGCCGATTGACAGCTTGCCCTACTGCGATTTTGGTTCGACCATTGAATTCTTTGATGACTTTGTCCCGCCGGTCAATTGTGGACTCAGTACGGCGCCGGATGTGGTGTACAGCTACACCTCGCCCACCAATCAGATTGTCTCCGTATCACTGTGCGGCTCGTCATTCAATACCATTCTCTATGTCTGGGAGCTTTGTCCCGGCCCGCCCCCCGCGAATCTTGTCTGCTGTAATAATGATGGGGCAACCTGCGCTCCGCAAAGCTGCTGCCCTAATGTGTTCATGCGCGCCGGATACACCTACTACATCATTATTGACGGCGCGGGCTCGGAGAGCGGAGACTATGTTCTCCACGTTGGAGCGCCGGGTGCCTGTCCGAATGAACCTTGCCCGCCTTGTTCCGTGCTGTGTCCGACCGGAGCACTGGCCGAAGGCGAAGGCTGTCCTTCAGGTTATCCGGACAATTATAATGCCGGGTGCTTTAACTACCCCTTTCATGCCACCACGCTGAACTGCGGAGAGACACGCTGCGGTACCGCCTTCTGGGGATCGCACCTCGATCATGATGCCTATATCGTCACGATTACCGAGCGCGACAGCTTGACGTGGTGTATTAGCGCGGAATTTGATTTCATTGCGCAGGCGCACCAGTATTTCAGCGCTGGTTGAAGCCCCGTAATTTTCCAGACCGTTGGTCTGGCCTGTGACACCGCGTGTATGTCTGACTGTCTTGATCCGGGAACGTATTACGTTACGGTCTATCCCTCCGGCCCTGCGGGAGGTGTGCCCTGCAGCAGTGCTGACTACTGGATTTCTCTCGATTGTCAACCGTGCCTTCCGTGTCCGGAATGTGATCCGGCTGTTTCAATACTGGAAAACGAACCGTGCCCCAATCTGATTGATCACTATAACGGCGGCTGTGTGGGCGGGAGTGTTTATACTTTCCCCGTTCAGTGCGGCGACCAACTTTGCGGAACCTCCGATTCAGGTCCGGGCTACAATGATCTGGATGTCTACGAGATCAATCTGACCAGTTACGACAGCGTGTCGTGGTGCGTCTACGCAAACTTCAACGGACAGATTAGAATTCTCGAGCCGCTGACGGGTGGCTGCGGACCCACAATAACTTGGGCGACCGCTGAAATGACTCGCTGCGAAACGACGTGCATTGGAGCCTGCCTTCCACCGGGCGAATACTGGTTGACTGTATTGCCTTACGGACTGAACGTCGAGTGCACCTTGGATCCCTACACGGCAGAAGTGAATTGTTATCCTTGTACTCCCTGCGAACCGTGTCCGGTTACAGCCATTCAGGAAAACGAGCCCTGTCCCAGCCAATGGGATATCTATAACGGCGGCTGCACATCCTATCCGCCGGTGGGTATGCACGTGGAATGCGGCGACACCATCTGCGGCATGGGCATCATGCAGGATTGGCCGGACAACGACTTTTATGAAATCACTCTGACGAGTGTCGACAGCGTGATCTGGTGCGTGACGGCAGACTTTCCGATCATGACCGGAATTTACACGCCTGCGCTAACCTGTCCGGCGATGGCCGTGCATGCCGTGGGCAGCGCCCTTGCCTGTCAACAAATTTGCATTTCCGCCTGTCTGAATCCCGGAACCTATTGGCTCAGAGTCGCGGCCAACGGCCCAACGGGATTTGTCTGTAAACCTTACGTCGCAAGCGTGCAGTGTATTCCCTGCCTGAGTGTTCCACCTGACACCTGTCCCTATCCGACGCAGGATTTCGAGCCAACGGACGACTCCTGCCCGCAAACCACTTCCGTTTTTGGCTGCCCGGATACACTCTGCGGACGAATTCAGACGGGAGCCGGTGCACCCGACCGTGACTGGTATAACATCACCATTCCCGGACCAAGCTGCCGCAGCGCAACCATCAACTGTTATGCCGACGACGCGTTTGGCTGGTACACCTATGGGCAGGGACTCAATCCGCGCATCGCACTATTCCAATCAGACTGCACAACACTTTTGGGTTTCGATGACAGTTCCGGAGTGGGTGACGATGCCGCGATGGTCACACCATGTCTTCCGCCCGGCACCTACAAACTGCTTGTGCAAGGCGTCGGGCTTTCGACCGGACCCTATGTGCTGACGATGCGCTGTTCAAACTGTGCCTGCCCGTGCGACATCAGCTGCGGAAGCTACTCGCTGGACGGAGAAATTTGTCCGAACATCACCGGGCCAGATTCTTACAACGGCGGCTGCACCTCGGGGCTCACGCCGCCACCCTTCGGCTTTCAGGGCTGCAACCAGGGCTTGTGTGCAACTTCATTTGCCATGGGCGGCATCGTGGATCACGATTGGTATACCTTTACTCTGCTCGCGCCGCGTCGCATTAATTGGCGGGTTCGGGCGGAGTTTCCGTTCCAAATGCAGCTTCTGCGTCCCACGCCTGATTGCAGCAACCTGGTCACGATTCGCGACTTGACGGGCAATCCTTGTCAAACGAAAAACGCGTTTGTCCTTTGTCTCGCAGCCGGAACCTATTACTTGCATGTCACGCCCACCGTCACGAACGGTATCCCGTGCTCGCAGTACACCTCCATCGTACAGTGTGGCAAGTGCTTCATCATTGATGTCGTGCTCGGACATGGCGTGCCTTTTAATCCGCATATCAAACTTGCCTGGAGCTCCGATCCAACCGAACCGATATTCAATATCTATCGTTCCCGCACACCGGACTTCACTCCCGGTCCTAATTTGCGCATTGGCTCAACTTCCGACACGACCTTCATTGACACGGGTATCTTGAATAACCCGTCCGAAAAATTCTTCTATCTGGTTACGATGGAGGAAGACACGACGGGCGGTGAACAACCGTAATCGAGCCATCAGCACGGACCAAGACAAGACAACCCCCGCCATTTGGCGGGGGTTGTTGCATGAAATCCGGTCTTGGTTTAGAACCCGATCATGATACCGTACTCCGGCGCCCAGTCGGGAGCCTTCGAAGTGAGCCCTGTCGCATTGTTGAACTTCATATACAGGCGATCCTTGATCAAGTGGTACTGCACTTCGGAAATCAGTTCAATCTCATCCTGAAAGCCCTCGACTGCCATTGCAACCCGCCAGTTGCGATGCACGCGCTTCAGGTACTCTACCGCCACTTCTCCAAGTTCCGCCTTCTTTTCAGCCAGAATATACTCTCCGGTTATCCTTGCCTTCATCGTTCCCCACGAATAGCCCTTGATAACTCCTTGACCGAGTTTCAGCTCAAAATCGCTCGTTCCCGTCAGCGGCTTATTTTTGTTGAAGGGGTAAACCGTCTCAAAGAAACTGAAGGCGCCCAGCCCGCGCGGTGTTTCATGCCGCCACATGTAGTTCAGCATCGTCTGCACATCGCCGAGGCCCTGCTCTTCCAGATCATCGGGCATCGCCGAAAAATCATTTGGAGCTTTGTTCAGTTCTGCGGAGATATGCGCGGCTTCAAGTTCCACATTAAACCGGTCCGTGAATCCATAGCAGGCAAAAATCAGCGATTCATTGGCCCGGAATTCACTGGTGAAATCCTGATCCACACCATAACCCAGCTCCGCCGGCTTGTACTCTTCGTCGGGATTGTAGTAATACTCCCAAAATGGATAGAGTAAGAACTCTCCTTTCTGAATGTACGTGCCAAACATCGATGTTGGCATGCTTGCTCCGCGATCACGCAGATACACGGGCAACTCGGTCGTGTACTCCTCTGCAACGAGTACGCCGGGAAGCGAGAACAATAGCGGCAGTGCAAGGGCGAGAAAACGGCTGCTCATGGTTTTACTCCTCTTCTGTTTTTTGGATGAAACACACAGAATCAGACCGGCAAAGACCGCCGTTTGAGCAAGGTTGGGATCGGCTCCTTTCAGAGAACTATGGCACTATCGCCTTCACCAAATAAAATTTTCGCGGAGCACCGGCAGCATTAACATCAGTGAATGTCGTATCCGCTGTCGTTCCCGCCACCACCAAATATGCACCACCCGCATTCACATCCGAGTAAATCGTATATCCACTCACCGCAATCGCACAGTCTGCGACTGAAGCTCTGACTCCATTCCAGCGCAACCTCAAGTCGTTTCCAATCGTGCGAACCGTCACGGACTCCGGTGCGCGGGGTGTTGGGTCGGAGCACTCGGCTGCAAGTCTCACAAGATATGCATCCCAGTTTCCCGCACTCGGCGTATTGTATCCCGCCACAACGAAGCCGCCATCGCTCAGCTGTCGAGCAGCATAGGCGGACTCACTGGCACCGGCTGTCCCGAATTCCCAAGCCCAGACAGAGTCGCCGTTCGAGTCGGCCTTGACGGCGAACATATTCCAGCGGCATTGATTCACGACAATCAGGCAGGTCCTGCCAGTGAGCAGATAGCCGCCATCAGCCGTGGGAGTCAGGTCAAACAGATCTTCGATTTCATTCGTGCCATAATTCCGCGACCAAAGCTCGTTCAAACTCGCATCGGTACGCACTAAGAAGAAATTTGTCTGCACCGAAAAATTCAGGTCGGTCGTCCCCCCCAGCATGAACCCGCCGTCCGGCATCGGAATCATCGCATAAGCCGCGTCCCAACCGAAACCGCCGTAATACTCCATCGTCAGGTTCAAGCCTTGACTGTCGCACAGGATTAGCCACGCATCCCAACTGCCGTTGCCGTTTTCAATATCCTCATTGTAGCCGCAGACCGCCAAACCTCCCGCAGGGAGTTCGTGTACATCATACAGCGCTTCATGATTCTCAGGTTGCCCAATCACGTGCGACCATTCGGGTACACC
The DNA here is from genome assembly GCA_964631675.1 of uncultured Alphaproteobacteria bacterium. Taxonomy (GTDB): domain Bacteria; phylum Electryoneota; class RPQS01; order RPQS01; family RPQS01; genus CAZVXJ01. The sequence goes on along the minus strand of CAZVXJ010000001.1, from coordinate 26,414 downwards.
GCTGCTGTTCAGTTTTGCCAGCAGTCCGTCCGAGTTCGCATTGGGGAAGAGAGCGGAGTAACCGGTGACGATGAAGCCTCCGTCGGCGGTCTCGCGTGCTTTCGTGCCCTGATCAATCTGCGCCGTACCCAGTGTGCGCGTCCACAGCGTGTCGCCGTTTGCGTTTAGTCGCAGCACCCAGACATCGTCACTGCCTGCGCCGAACGATGCTGTTGAGCCTGCCACGATCCATCCACTGCCTGCGGCAGGTTCTATCGAATACGCGTAATCCTCGTTCGCCCCACCATACACCCGCGTCCACAGCGTATCGCCGTTCGCATTTGTTCGCACAAGATACACATCCTCCCCTCCCGCGCCATAACTCTCCGTCGAACCCGCAGCAATAAACCCGCCATCCGCAGTGATCTGAATATCATGCAGCTGCTCGTGCGCGCTCCCGCCGTACGCCCGCGTCCAGAGCACGTCCGGCCCCTGCGCAAATAGAGCTTGCGAAGACAAAATGACCATGAGTTGAATATAACGCAGTGTGTTCATGGTTGTGGTGTTGGTCTACTTCAGCAAAACGTCCTTCCACTTCAACTCAATGTAATCAACTGTTTTCTTCCAAGACTCCCAAAGTATTTGTGCGGCAGGAACGAAGTCCTTTTCATCGATAAATTCTCCCCATTTCCCGTATTTGTCCTGTGCATTCAGTCCGGGGAGGCAGGCAATTCCATTAATCACGTGCGTGTATCGCAGCCCGCGGTGTATGAGTTTATCTCGATAGTCACGTATCTTCTGAAGCGGCGCGGTGTCGTTATTGCCTTTGTCTCTCCATTGTTTGTCCCATGGCCTTGCCTTCTCTTCAAAACACACAAACATGTGCACATTCGCCGCAGGGCTCTTTGTACAATCCGAAAGTATGCTCTGCCATTTGTCTTTTTGTGCCCACCAGGAGAGCAATTGAAATGCTTTGTCCGTAGCACCTAACAATGCGGTAAACGCATAAAGCAGTTTCGTGTACTCCGTTTCTTGGTTAGGAATCTGAGTAAATGAGTGCGCCAATCCCAGTTGAAACATGATGGAGTAGTGCAACTGCGCGAGATAGCAATTGATCTCACTCTTGCCCAATGCCTTAAGTTCACTTTCAGGTCTGAACAACGCGGGCACCATGTCCCGATAAGTGATTGGCACCACCTCTTTCTGCCAGAACTTCTCATAGCTTGGAAAGTGACATTCCATGTAAGTGCGCCAGTAGAGTCTTTCAATACCGTCTCCGTCTTCGGCTATTGTCATCATGATTGCGTGTTTACCACTTTTTTTCAGACCATCTCCCCCCTCTTGACAATCCGCTCCCACCTTCGTATATTGAACATAATGTCAAGCCAGAAAGGTGAACCATGAGTCAGTTGTCGAAAAACTCAAAACTCAAAGAACTAATCCTTTACGCGGCGAAGCGCTCGTACGATGACCCGTTCTACGGAGCGACCAAGCTGAACAAGGTTCTCTTCTTTTCAGATTTTCTGGCATTCAAGACGCTTGGGCAATCCATTACCGGCCATAGCTATCGCAAACTGGAGCACGGCCCGGCACCAGCAAAGTTCACAGAAGTCCGAGACGAGATGATTCGCGAGGGAGCAGCTGCACTTCAGCACACCGAGCTTAACGGACTCCGTCAAGATCGCTTGATTCACTTGCGCGATCCAATCTTGACCTCATTTTCCGGAGACGAGATCGCGATCGTGGACGAGATGATCGCCTTGTTGCGTAACAAATCCGCCACCGATATCTCCGAATTCTCGCACCGTTTCATCGGCTGGGAAATCGCAAGTATGGGCGAAGATATTCCGTATGAGACCGTGTTTATCTCAAGGCGCGAACCGACCGACTTTGAACTTGCACACGCAGACTCGTTGACCCCGAAGTTGCCGGATGCCGTCCGATAGTCCTCGCCTTAGAATAATTCAGGAACACGAGCAGTTCCTACTTGAGAAATCACGCATCTCTTTCGACGACCGCGATGCCGACCGGATCTATCAAAACGCAGTCTATTGGCCCTTGGCGCGCAACCCCGAATCCGGCCACCGCACTCGCACCCCCGGAATCTGGGTATTCAGTTTCGAACCCGCCGAGGGCGTTAGCTATGCGGTCTACTATCAATTTAATGCAGATATAGTGCTGTTGCTCTCCATTGTTCCCGCTCGCCAGAGCTACAACCCGCTCTACGACTAACAGTAGCCCTTCCTTCTAACTGCAACACGGCGCACCATCGGTGCGCCGCTTTTCTTTCAGCAATCATCCTCGTCCCCGTCATCCTCCTCTTCCAGTTCCGTAATTTTTCCATCCGCCGTGATCAGAAACTCGTGTCGCTTGTCGTCGGGAGTTCTGGAGCGCAGTTCATAGCTCGACACACCGCCTTTGACGATGATCTCCGCCTTCTCAATGCGATCGTAGGGATAGGCGCGTGTGAACAGGATTGTCAAGCCCGCCGGCAGATCCGTCGCCGGAATTTCTGTCTCGGTCGCGATCAGGGTTCCATCGGCTGCATAGAGCAGGTCCTGCACCGTGGCCCCGTCCTTGCTCCCGATCTCCCAATAAGTCACACCATTCTCCACTTCCGTATCCACTTCGGTGATCTCCGCTTTCGAATGGCTCTTTTCAAAGGCCGCCTTCACCGCAGCTGGAAGATTGCTTGCCGTCAGCTGTTTTTTATCTGCTGCGAACGTAGCCGTCATTAGCGCGAGCGTGATGATGAGAATGATTTTAGTCATGATCGGGTCCTTCTGGGTTTATTCCCCCTGCTTGCAAAGGGATAGGGAGTTCGGAGTTCACTACAACACTACAGCTCGATTTCTGCAATCCTCGTCACCGCGCTCACTGACGGATCGAAAAACTGTTTGCGCACGGCTTGGTATTCGGCATCAGCGAAAAAATCATCATTGGACTTGCGGTCGGGAAGATGAATCACGAATACACGATTCATCGGCTTGTCCGTTTCGCTAATCAGCGTTTCGCCCAGCCAAAAATCATAGCGAAACTTCCCGCCATATCGTGCAAGAATCGGCGTCATCGCCTCGCGATACCTGCGGTATGTTTCCTCATCATCTACTTGCAGACCCATCACGCGCTCGTAAGGCATTTTATCCCGCGCGGAGTTTTGAGTTTTTCCTCAACCAATCGGCATATTCGTGTTCTGTTACTTCTTTCGTCGCAAGTTTTACGGTCATGTTTACGGCTTCATCTTCAGGAAGTTTGACTCTGCATCCATTCCATTTCAAGAATACGCCGGCGCAAGTTAGCGCAATGCGTTTATTTCCGTCTATGAAGGGATGATTTCTCGAAAATGCCTGCGCGTAGTGTGCTGCAAGCAAAAAGATGTCCGAGGTCCCGTAGTGAAAGTGATTCTTCGGGCTATCCAATGCCGATGACATCAGACCGCGATCGCGCAATCCCCGAGAGCCACCGAATCGCTCGATCAACTGCTCATACAGCGCGAGAACCGACTTTTCGTTCAGCCAAAGCGGTTCCTCTATCACTTTCCTAACTCGCGAAGAGCATTTTTATGCTCGTCCATGAACTCCTTGCCGAGTTCCATCACGCGCTCAAACTCCGGGTCATACGGCGTGATCCGGTACCCGTCAGGGGATTCCGTCAGATGAAGAACATCCCCTTCCTTTACATGCAGAAAGGCCGCTGCCTCCGTGGGAAGAATCACCCCCAACGAATTTCCGACCTTCCGAACAGTCAGGTTAATCATTGTAATTCCTTATCTTACTAAATTGTGTTATACAATAATTATAACAAAATTCAGGCCGAAAGTCAATAGCTGGTCAGCAACGCTTCGTCTTACATTTTACGGCTCAATTTGCGCGGTTACTGTATAGAGAAGACCGGTGCTTGTATCCTGCAGCCCGACAAAAGAAGTGTCTGAAACCGTAGCGACCAGCGTGTCTTCGGTATCACTGGAAAGCGGCCGTTGGAAAATATGGTAGTACGGTGCGTACGGTAGTGCCAGCCCGAAAATACTCTCCTCTACTGCCCGCCATGTCAACGTCAATAACCCGGAGTCTTGTGCGAGAATCGTCAGATCCAGCGGCACTCGTGGTTCGGCAAATAGCACGCGCGGAATCTCCGTATTGTCCAAGTATGGACCACGCACCGAATCCAGCTGATCGGCAAACACATGAAACCACTCGCTGCCCACACCCTTTGCGAACAGCGGAATCAAACTGTTGCTGTGACCTCCGGTGTAGTACCGCATGCCCGGCATCTGGCCCGCGCCGTTGTTCACGATCGGATTGAAGTTCGCAGGAGATCCCGACCCCTGTCCCCACAGATAACCCGTTTCATGATCTCCGGTCACCACCAAAATGGTCTCGTCCCAGTTGCTGTTTGTCTCCACCCAGTCCACCACCGCCTGAACTGCATCCGCAAAACTCGTCATCTCTTCGATCATTCTGCCGCCCTGATTCGCATGGCTGGCCCAGTCCACTGCGCCGCCCTCGATCATGAGAAAAAAACCACTCGGATTGTTGTCCAGAACGTTCAGCGCGCCATTCGTCATTTCCGCAAGCGTTGGAACCGTCGTCAATTGCGCCACGGTGTACGGTGGCGTCATGCTGTTTCCGGCTTCACTTGGTGTACGCGCCTGCTGAAGCGTATTTCTGACGCGCGCCACTCCGCAAACCCTGTCCGGTGTCGCACCACTCATCAGCGACTGAAACTCAGCCCGGGTCTGAATCAAGCTGTAAGGCGTCAGTCCGTTGACGAGGCTGTCCCACTTCGCCGATCCGCCTACGTACCGATAACTGTTTTCACCGGACGGCGGCGAATAATTGCCGTTGTCATTATAGAATGGATGCCCCGCTCCCATGATGACATCCAATCCACTCGAGTTGAGCATCTGCCGGGCTATTTGTGCATAATTATCTCGTGAGACATTATGCGAGCCGAAACAGGCCGGCGTTGCATGGCTCCATGGGACGCTGGTTACCACTCCCGTGGACTTGCCTTGCGACTCCAATAGCTCCTGGAATCTGTAAAGCGGCTGTCCATTCTCCGGATCTATGTTTATCTGCCCGTCATAACATTTGTAGCCCGTGGACATCGCAGTAGCCGCAGAGGCCGAGTCTGTCGGTCTGAGCAGCATATAGAGCCAGTTGTTCCACGCCTGTGCCGCGTCATATCCTGCCGGATCATCGTCGAGTGTGCTCTGCGAATAGGTGCTCATCGCGAGCGCCACCGGAAAAGTCTCGTAAATCTGTGCCGTATCCCCGTGCCAGTAATTCGTCGCCAGAATGTCGTTGAATCCCCAGCCATCCGCAATCATAAAAATGATGTGCTTTGCCTCCTGTGCTGAGGCAAAACTGCCGCACATCAACAGGCTGCAAGCGCATAACATGAGCTGTCTAGGGAGAAGTCTCATCCTTGCAATGACTTCGTGCTTATCAAATCTCCTTTAGACCATTGAGATCGCGCTATCCCGGAATGCTGCAGTGCGCCCTACGTCTTGAGTTCCTTCTTCCTTTTCTAAAGAAGAAGACTAGCCGGTCAGTATACCTTGCTTTCCGCCACCTCAAAAATCCTTCCGCGCGGGCTCTCGATGATGTCCCCCTGTATGCGTCCCCAAATGGGCTGTAGCTTGGCCAGCATAGCTTCGGCTTGGACCCGAGAATCAAACTCCAGATCAATAATCACAAGATTCGGTTCGTCTGCCTTCCGCAGAATCCGGTATTGGCGCACGCCTGATTGCAGCCGCCCCGCCGGATCGGAGTCAAACAACTTCTTCCAGCCGTCGTAACTCTTAACTGGATGCTCAATTTGAAGAATATACATTTTGAACGTCTTTCGTGTCAGGGCTTTTTCGGAATATAGTCAATCTTTGAGTGGGTTTGCACATAGTCATTTGGCGGAGGAACATAATGTATAGGAGTACCACACCATCCCGGATCGGGCGCACCAAGTTCCGCAACCTTTAGTATAAAATCTGCAACCGTAACTGTGTCTTGTTTGATTGCAATTGGACAAACTATGGGGTGGTATCCCAGTCCTAAGACTCGCAAAGTATCTAACCCAAACTTTAAATCTTTGAACTCAAAACCTCCGCTGTCAGATTGTATTGAGGCAACATGACCGGCTCGCAGCAATCGTACCTCCGCTCCCCACACCGCATTAGAATCCACATCATCGAGGACACGGCCACGAATTGTTCCTGTCTGCGCGAAGGAAAGCTCGCATATGAAGAGTACAGCGATGATCCAGCCGCAACTCACGTCTTCAATTCCTTCTTCCTTGCCGCAGGAAACAACACATTATTCAAAATCAGCCGATAGCCGGGCGAATTCTTATGCAGTGATAGATTCGTCGGCGGATCGCCCACCTGATGGCGGTAATCCTCGGGATCATGGCCGCCGTAAAACGCGAAAAAGCCCTTGCCGAAATTTCCGTACAGATATTTAACTTCATCCGTGCCTTCATTCTGCGCAAGAATGGTCGTGGACGGCTTGATATTCTGCTTGTGAAACGCCGTAGTCTGCCCCATGAACCCTTTTACTACGCTGGTATGATTCTGCGTCAGCATCGATGGCACCGGATCATACTTCGCCGAGAAGTCGAACAGAGTGAAATAATCGCCCTCGTCGCCTCGGGACATGCGGCCAGTGCGCGGCGAGACGTCAATCGTGGAGAATTCGTAGATATTCGGGTCAGTCATCAGCGCGTAATTATGAAACGCAAACGCGTAGTCATAGTTCAGCTTTGCGGAATACTCGGGATCCAATCCATCGCCGTCGAACACCGGCGCGCAGATGTCCGTCTCTGCTGCGGCCAGCGCAATATCATAGCTGTCCGTCGCGCTGCACATCGCGAACAAGAATCCGCCCTGCCCCACATAACTGCGTAAAGTTCTTGCCACCGCCAGCTTAAGCTGCGAAACTTTCCCGTAGCCTAACGTTGCCGCGCGGCTCTCTTCTTGCTGCACCATACGCTGATACCAATCCGCGTTGCGGTACATTGCATAAAATTTCCCGTACTGTCCGGTAAAATCTTCATGATGCAAGTGCACCCAATCATACTTTCCGAGTTTGCCGCTCAGGATTTCCTCATCATAGATGCGGTCAAATGGAATCTCCGCGTAGGTGAGCACGAGGTTTACCGCATCGTCCCATGGCCCATCCTGAACTTCGGGTGGAGCGTAAATCGCAATCTTCGTCGGCTTTTCCAACACGACGACTTCCATGTTCGCCTGTTCCATCTCCGAGTAAATTCCGCCTGCATCGTTCACCGTCTCCGCGCCCACACCGCGTAAACGGCATTCACCCGCGATCTCTTCTGTGAAATCCATCATAAAACTTCCGCCGCGGTAGTTCAGCAGCCATTCCACGCGCAGCCCGCGATTCAGCGCACCCCAAGCCACACCATAGGCCTTGAGGTGGTCCGATTGCGAGAGGTCCATCGGAATCAGCAGCTTCTGCGCAAAAATCTGCGAAGTTAGAAAGAACAACACAATAAGGGATAGGCGAAATGCGGGCAAACGAATCATGGGATAGAAAGGGTATGCTGTTAGTTTTCTCCGCTGCCGCCGCAACCGCCGTCACAATTGTGTACGACATAATAAAATTTACGGAGCGGTGTAAGATCGGTGTCCAGGAATGTAAATAAGGCAAGCGCGGGCGGAATCGGCTCGACACAGCCGATCTGCGACCAGCCGTTGCCCGTGCCGTGGGTGGAATCGAAATTGTTCTTGGCAAAAATCAGGTAAGAACCGGTCTCTTCGCCTTTCCAGGTTAACTCGTTGGCATTCAGTTGGAAATTGAACTTGATCACCAAGCTATCCGCAGGCGGACAGGTGGGGGGCGCCTGATAGGTTTCCGAACCATACTTCACCAGATTGGGCCGGTCAACCCCCAGTCCGCCTCCCCCCGGAACAAACTTGTAGCCGCCAGCAATATAGCCGCCATCCGGCGTCACGGCGACATCAAGATAACCGAGGCTGTTTGCGCCCGCGCGGTGCGTTTGCCAGATCAAGGAACCATCGCAGCCGAACTTGATTAACTGCTGCTCCTGCGGCTGACCGGAATCCGCCGAACGGCCCGCAATCACGAATCCTCCGTCCGTATCCTCGATCACACCGCCCAACTCATCCGACGCGCGCACATCATGCGTCCACTGCTGAACCACATTGCCGCCTTCATCCAGCACGACCAGCAGATAATCGCTCGTCCCGCCAACTCCGGTAAACGATCTGCCGCCAAGAACATAGCCGCCATTTTCCAGATGACGGATTTCGCGTGCATATTCGTTCTGGCCGAAATCAAGCCGCTTTGTCCAGAGCGTATCCGCCGTGCTGTCAATCAGCACCAGATAGATGTCTTGCGCCAACGCAAAGGGATCGCCGATTTCGCCCGCAATGCACAACTTGCTCCCCCCTTCATTCTCGCATGCGCCGTTGCACGCGGCACAACAGGTCGGCCGGAACGATGGCGCCTCCAGCAAAACGGTTAAGTTCTGCGAGGGAAAACCGCTGTCGCGAACCACCGCTGCGCGGGGCTGGCCTCCCGTTTCCGGAACCACGAGGGCGAGCAGCCAATAGAAATTGTTCGGTAACGCGGCGACATCCACTCCCTCGGCTGCCCAGCCCTGCGGGCGCAGTCCCGCTCCTGTGAGCGGAGTTCCCGAGGAACTGGAGATCATCACCGCCATCGAACTCGGGTCATTGATTCCGCTGGAATCCACACTGCCCACCGCAATCAAATCGCCGTTCGTGAGTTCCACAACCGATCGCGAGGATACATCGTGCTGAGGGCTGTATGGAAAGAACGCGGTCCATAACACCGCACCAATCGAGTCTCGCTTCGCAATTGAGCGGCCATACGGATAGACAGTTCCACCGTCATCAAGCGAAATCAAATTGTCAATCTCACTGCCGCCCGTAAACAAGCTGTCCCAATCCACGGAAGGAATTTGCAAGGCGCCCGGCGGAACAATTTGAAACGGTTCACTCAGCCCCTCCGCCGGTTCGCCTTGTGATTTTGTAACTCGCACGCGGCAGCGGCGGGACGACGGTGTGGAGGCGGTAAACTGTGCAATGCCGTTATTGAAAAGGTTGGACGCGATGAGTTCCCAACCGCCTGTCGGATAGTCGCGATTCAGTTCTACTGTCACATACGGAAAGGCAGCCAAGCCCTCCCAATTCCACGTGACCGTCACGGTCGATCCCAGCACGTAGTCCGCACAGGGCAACGGCTGCGTCACCTCAATCCACGGCTCTGCATCGAGCCTCACCAGCCACGCATCCATCGTGCCGGATGAACCGGATTGCGTCGAACCGGCGGCAAAATAGCCTTCATTAACTACATTGGGAATACACTTTGCCGACACTGCATAACAGATATCACTGGCCGTTCCGCCGTACGTCGCCGTCCACAATGTGTCGCCGAGGGAATCAGTGCGTATCAGATAAAAATCATTATCCCCTGCACCGAACGAACGCGTTGCGCCGCCGATCAGATAGCCGCCGTCACACGACTCGACCAAATCGAGAGCCATATCGTCGTCGCCCCCGCCAATCAGCCGTGCCCACTCCGTATTTCCGCCCGCGTCCGTCTTCAGCAGCAACACATCCTGATCCCCCGTAAAAGAATCGCGATAGCCGGCCAGTGCAAACCCGCCGTCGGCCGTCGCGATAATCTCATTGGCCCGCTCGTAATAGCCGGAGTCGCCATACGTTTTCGTCCATAGTGTATCGCCGTTCATATCATAGCGCACCATCCACAGATTGGAAAACGGCGGCGCATTGATCCCAAAATTATACGTCTCTCCCGCGACAATGCAGCCGCCGTCGGACAGCGCCGCCACATCGTTGCCAAAATCCTGCTGCCCCCCGCCCAGCGTGCGCGTCCACAGCACCGTTCCGCCCATCGTCACTTTGGCCACAAACATATTCGGATCACCGCTCGCAAAGGCAAAGCCCGTCACAAAGTAATCCGTACTGTAATCCACAGCCAGCGCGCCATCGCTGGCGCCAAAGTCCAGCGTGCGTGTCCACTGTGTGTCTCCGATCGCATTCGTGCAGACGAGCCACGCGTTGCCCGGATTGGCGCCGAACGACGAGGTCGTTCCCACCGCCACCATGCGCGCCGCTGTCACATGCACATCGGAAAACTGATCGCCGGACGCTCCACCGTAGAATTTCGTGAACAGCGTGTCGCCTGTCAGACCGTTCACGCGAACGAGATAGCCGTTTTGACTCCCGCCCAACTGCGTTTGACCCACCAGGACAAATCCACCGCTCTGATCCGGTGTGCCTCCTTGCGCATTGTCCAGATTCGGCCCGCCGAAGCGGCGGGTCCACAGCGAGTCCGCCCCCGCCGCAAATAGCTGTCCGGCTAAGAGAAATAACAAACAGACACGACCCATAACGACCTCCTTTGAACTGTCTCAAAAGTACATCGCTACAAGATAAGTACGGCGTGCGACGTTGGCAAGCCCGCAGAGATAATAACAACCCACCGCTTAGTGGCGCGCATTACCCGCACGGCATCACGGTGAGTCCATTTACAGCTTACTCACATTCACGCGTCACCACGTAGTTTTTGTAAACCCCAAGCGGAGAGTCACCTACATAGTTATTCATTCCGGCATTCGCCTGAATCGTTGTGACGGCTGTCCAGTCTGTGTCTGCTCCACCGTCGGGATCGCTGTCGTTGCTTCGGTTCGTCGTGGACCAAATGGTATATTGACCGGCAACCGGAGCAAAAAACTGCAGCGTCAAATGCTGATCGCGGAAAATAATGGCTGCGGCCTCTGCACCGTTGCAGCGCATCGCCCGCACGGCAGAAGCAATCAATACATCGTTTCGGTCGGCAGAGAGTTCCCAGCACATCGCGCCGCCCAGATTCATCTGGCGAATGTATGACCCTTTTTCCGCAATCGAAAGACTGTCATCATAGCTGATAAAAACGTGGGCCGCCGCTTGATAGAGCCATGGCACGCGCGCGTCAGCGTGAAAAAATCTCGCGTATCCGTTTTGATTTACATAGTTCTGTGCGAGATCCCAATAGTCATAGGATCCGTTTTCCCATGTGCCCGATTGGCTCACGCCGGTATAAGGCTGAAAAAGCCCATTGTTGCCGCCGCTTGCACCGGCAAAGCCGCGTCCATAGAACGCCATTCCCAGGCAAAGTTTTTCGGGCGCAACACGGCGGTCGAGGTATGCACTGATTGAACCTGCCGAAGTCCATTCGCTGCGTTCCGGCTCGGGTGTCGGATCATCACTTGCCGCATGAAGCGCTGAGTTGAAGTTTGTCAGCTCTTGGCCGGGACTCCAGGGCCCGTGAAAATCATACGTCATTACATTGATCCAGTCCACAATGTCCGCAATCTGCGGCAACTCATAGTGCGTGTCCAGATCAACCGCATGTGTGGCAATCGTCAGCAGATATTCGCGCTGATCCGCCTGCTCCATGGAGTCCAATTTCACTTTAATCGCCGACAGCAGCAGCGTGAAATTCTGCTTGTCTTGCGGCCGTTCCACATTTCCCGGTTCTCCGCAGCAGACCGGATACTCCCAATCCAAATCCACGCCGTCAAAGCGCCACTGCGAAATGAAATCCACACACGACTGCGCAAAAAGCTGCCGCGAATTCGCCGTCAGAGCGACATCCGAAAAATGATTCGACCATGTCCATCCGCCGACCGAAATCAGTGTTCTCACGTGCGGATACTCCTGCCGGAGGATCTCGAGCTGATGAAACGAGCCGCGCCGGCATCCCTCATTCCAGCAATCACCGGGATAAAAGCGATCGATGTCGGCATAGGAATCTCCTAGTACCACTCGCCCATCCACGATATTCGCAAACGCATAATTGATATGCGTCACATGTTCAGCCGGAATATCCGTGACATGATAGTTCCTCGCATACACTGCCCACGAAGGAAAGTACGCGATCATACGTGGCTGTGAAGTGGCCGTTCCCATCATCAGCGCACAAAGAACTACCGGTGTCAGGAAGTGATTCATGCCTTTCGGTATCATTCCTGCCCGTATACAAGCGACGGACCAAGCTCTGCCGGAAATCGTTCACGCAATTGCCGCCTCGCCGCATAGCACAAGTGGCACGCATCGTGATACTTGCCGCGCAATGGCAAATGGAATCGGCGTACAAGCTCTGCCGGACCACCGTGATGGATCGCGCTGACTATCGGATGATCCTCCGGCGAGTAGTTTGCAACAATCTCCGTGAGGGAATGATTCAAAAGATTTCCAAATACCGTTCCCTGGCAGGAAAACAAGTTACCGTACGGATCCAGGTGCAGCCGCCCGACGGAAATCCAGTCTTCGTCCGGGCACTCAGTCAGCGATTCCCATGACTCCGATGGTTCGCTCTTCGGCGCCAGCTTCTCCACGGCGCGTCCACGAAAGCGAACTGGCCCACCGCTGATAGGTTCTCCTTTGGTACTTGGTGGCTCTGACCGTCCGGGCTGCGCTATACAGATCGTATCCGTCACTATGCCCAGTTTCTTCGCGATGGATATGAGATGAGAAACGGTCGGCGAGCTGGGAAAAGTCTCGTTATGATAACGGTCGTCACTGACCGATAGGCGTTTCAATCCCGCGTCCCGAAGAGGTTCCAGCCATACGCGCGCGTCTTCTTCACTGACCGCATAGAAGGCATTTGTTACGACCCCCGTCTTCATCCTTCGCTTGCCGGCAAATCGGACAAGTTCAAGCAATACCGGATAATACAGGAAGGGCTCTCCGCCTTCAAACCAGATTTCGTGAATGCCGCTAAGTTCTGCAGCCTGGCTGATGGCATCTTTCGCCATTTCCAGGGACATTGTGCCTTCCGCCCGGGGAGATGAATAGACAAAGCAGTGGTCACATTCGTACGTGCAGCGGTACGTCAGCAGCAGATGTAGACTTGTCAGATGCATGAGTTCTCCCGCGTCCTGCGGTTAATTCTCGTACTCTTTCAAGAATCCCTTGAACTCCATCAAATGTGCTTCTTTGTACATCGTCTACGGCCAATCATGCCTTCGCCAGATTGATTACGCTTCCGGAGAATTTGTCGTCGTATGGACTGGGTGCTTTTTCAGCCATTCTTCATATCCTACCGTTCGTCCCGCTTCGAGAAACAGCTTCACATTATCCAGCGCCCAGCTCCAGCCCGACCGCATACCTACTACATGCTCTTCACTGGCAAGCTTCGAATGCGTCAGCGTGACCAGCCCTTCGCGGGAAATTTCTATTCGCACTTCCGTTCCCGGACAGTGATCGGCATTCTCCCATGTGAAGCGCACAAGACTGGGTCGCACAATCTCCAGAAACACGCCCTCGTCCTTGTCCGCATTCGAATAGCGCCCGCCCACGCGCAAATCAACTTTCGCTTGGGTCGTGAACCAGGTCGAAAGCAACTCGGCGTGCGTAAACGCTTCAAAGATTCGTTCTTGCGGCGCAGAAATCTGTTTCTTCAGGACTAAGGTCAAACTCACTTGCCGCGTTCAGCCTCAAGTTTGGTTTCCATTTCCTCCACACCGCGTTGCAGGATCTTGCTTTCCGGGTCACAGACTAACCCCGCCCGATAGGCCTCAAACGCATCCATCCACAGCGCCTTCTCTTCATAGTATTGCCCGAGAAACATGTAGCCCTCGGGCCGCGACGGATCCAATTGAATGGCGCGTGTAACACGCTGGTAGACCAGATCAAGATCAGGCGCACCCCTGTGCCACTCGGCCGCCATGAACATCAGCCAGCCCCAATAATTTGTCGAATCCTTTGCCAGAACCCAGCGCGCTTTTTCACTCCAGACTGTCGTATCATCTGCCGCCCGCGCGTAGTAATACTGCGCGGCAATAGACTCGGGATGTTCATCCGCGAGCTTCTTGAAAAAAACTCTCGACCATGTGTTTTCCTTATTCGCCCGGCGAATCACATCCCCTGCGAGCCGGCCAAGCGGCACGTCTTCAAGATGCCGAGTCACATAAGCCTCGGCTAACTGCATTCGCTTCGCCGAATCCTCTTCCTTATCAAGTGCCGCGCGGAACTCGATTTCCGCAGGCGACTTGGTACACAGAGAGGGGTTGTATTTGGGAGTGGCGAAAACAGACACGAGGGTTAGGAAGACGAAGACTGGAACGAACATCTACAAGTGCTTTTTGAATTCTTCAATCGTAACGTCAATGTCGCGCAGTATTTTTCGCAGTAGCCCTCTGTCAACTTGCGTGCCTTTGTGTACAGGCACAGTCGTTCGTCTCCCGTCAGGGTGGACAAATCTGCGATGACTCGTCCCGCCTAAAGGTCGAGCGCGAAAACCGATGCGCTCGAGCGCATTCATCACTTCTTGAGCAGTAAGTAGGGGTAATTGCGGAGGAGTCACGAAGCGCGCGAAAACGGGACATCAAGCGTTTTCACAGCGATTACCTCAGGAAACCTCGTGTTAATCGTTACGCCGTCTTCTGCTAACTCCTGTAGACACATCATCACAACCTCCCGCACATTTTCCAATGCCTCTTCAAACGTGTCCCCTTGCGAGTAGCACCCTTGCAGCGCAGGACACTCGGCAATATACTTGCCGTCTTCGTCCTGCTCAATGATAATTTGTACGCGGTGTGTTTCCACGGCTTCTCTTACCTTAGTATTAGCACAACAGTTTGCCAATCGCATTAAGCACAAAGAGCTCGCGGCTGGCACTTACGACTTCGTTGATCTTTGCTTAGGAAGTCGTTTTGCTCGCCAGTATCCGTGCCTTACGTCTCGCTTGCTCCAGGTAGATCGAACGCGGGTGATCCACCAGAAACTGCTCAAACTCCTGTTTGGCGCCCGCAAAATCCTTCAAGTCTTCCATCTTGATCAGCGCACGGTAATATTTCGCCCGGTCCAGATCGGCCGATCCAGAATAGCTGGCAACAAAAGTATCCAGCATTGCCACCGCCGCCGTGAACGCTCCTGCGCCGCGCAGGGCCAATGCTGACATGAAGCGGCAATGCTCGGCAAGCTTGCCTGTCTTTAGCAAACTTGCCGTCTCGTCAAATCGAGCGGCAGCCAGTGAATCATCTCGCCGGAAGCTTGCATAGTCGGCCTCAGCAAATGCCCGCTGTGCGCGGTACACTCCGCCTTCTTCCATCAATGCTGTAAATTTGATGGCATCGTTAAAAGCTGTCGTGCTCACGTTGCCCCGGGTAATCGAATCCAGTGCCAGATAGACGAGACTCGTGCTGTCGCGCCAGAAATTCGCACGCGCGATTCTGTACAGCGCCTGTGTCCCGTCTTCCGTCTGGTTGAGTCCATTCAGCCGCACCACGTCGCCCCAGGCGGCAATCGCAGGTCCATACTCGCCCATCCAGGCATGGCAATCGCCCTCACGCATACCAATCAGGGCACGCTGAGGCCCCTGCGCGCGTCCAACCAGTCCTTTGAACATGACCAGTGCTTCAGCCGGTTGATTCTGGTGCTGCAGTAGAATTTCGGCAATTCTGAATCTTGCCTCGTCGACTTCCTTGTAACCCGGATGAGATTCCACAAATCTCTCATACGCAGATTTCGCCTCGGCCCACTGCTCCAGTGCTTCCAGACAGCGGCCCAGACCAAGTTCAGCCCGTGCGGCCACATCGGGTTGCGGATTCCACGCGAGTACTTTTTGAAATCCCTTGCGCGCAAGATTCACGTCGCCTTCTTCGAGCATCGTCTGGGCCGCGCCCAATACAAGTATGCCGTGATTCTCCGTCAGTGAGTCAGCAACGATCGTTGCCGAGAGCGACTCCGCCAAATCGCCCGACTTGAGCAGGTAGCCGGAGTAAATTCTCCAATAGGCCGCATTCTTCTTGTTCTTCTGCGTCGCCTCTTTCAGCGTTTTGGCCACCTTTGCATGCACCGTCGTGTCGTCGGGAAACTGCTGTAGCTGACTAAGTGCCGCCTGCCACGCACCGGGCTGTGAATCAGCATAGAGCAAGAGTTCCGCGGCCGCCGCGCCGAAATTCATTTGCGCTCTCAGACTGCTGGCAAGCTCGATGGCCATAAAACCCGGCTGCTTGCCCTCCACGCGAAAATCACGTATGGTCTTTTCGCTCTCCTCCCACATCCGGTTCTTTTGCATCTCTCGCACATAAGCCGTCACCGTTTCCACCGTACGGCCCTGCTCCTTTAGTGCGCCGTCCCATATCTCTTTTGCGCGAACCGACTCGCCGTTTGCGTGTGCAACGGTTCCCCGATCCAATGCCAACGAAAATGTGCTGGTTGGATCGCCCGGGCGAATGGGACCATCGGTGCGAAAGGGGCTCTTTCGGATTAGTGATACTAGAAAACTGTCTGCATCAGCAAATCGTTTCTCGATGATCAGGATGCGGGGCGTCGCTTCGATCGCTTCAGGGTGCCATGCGCTCCGATTCAGAACTTCCTTCCACAGCTGCAGCGCCCGCGCATAGTCACCGGACAGTTCCGCTCGTCGCGCACGGTCGGCCATCATCTGCTCTTCCAGTTGCGCACTGCTTTTTTGAACACCCACGCGCGGTTTCGGCCCGGGAGGCGCCGGCCCAACCTCGATTTTTACCGGCTGTGCAAATGCTGCGATGGTAATCGCCATTAATGCCGCGACGATGTGCTTATACTGAATGCTCATTGGATTTGTAATCTACTCTCTGCTCTCGCTCCGTTTACGCTTTAGTTCTCCCCCGCCTGACTTTTATTTTCTCACTCTGCGTGCGGAGGGGTCTTCTTCCCCCCAAATCTCTGATTTGGGGGGAACACAAGGGGGTTAACATTTTCTCCTCCCGCAATCAATGAGGGAAGTGCTAAGAAGACTCACTTTATCAAGACCATCTTCGCCGTACCGGAGAAATTCCCCGCTTCAATTCGGGCAAAATAGATTCCGCTTGCGGCATTCCGCGCGCTCCAAGTCAATTCCTGACTGCCTGGACTCCATGTGTCCTCAGCCAGTCTTTCCACCTCTCTCCCGGTCACATCAAAAATTCGCGCCGTCACAACTTGCTCGCCCGGAACTGTAAACCGGATCCGCACCGTGCTGTTAAACGGGTTGGGGTAGCTTGTCAAGGCAAACTCGACGGGCTGCGGTGAACGAGTTTCCGCGCCCAGTATCTCCTCCAGCGGAAATCCCGAGAGCCAGCACCCGCGCAAAAGTGAATCATCAGAGAGTGCCGTGAAGGCTGTATACACCGTGTTGTACTCCAGCGTGATTTCCAGCCCGTTTGCGTACTGATTGGGCGGCTGGTCCTGTGTTCTCTCGCCAATCAGCTGCAAATTCTCATCGTAAGATTGATACACAAAATGTCCGTTGCCGCCTGACGTGACCAAATGATAGGCCAGAATCAGCGATTCCGCCCAGGGTGGTCCGTCATCAATCGCCCACCAGTCCACGTAGCTGCCCGGGAAAACTGAAACCGGAGCTGGCTCATACAATGTGACCGCATCGGTTCCCGCGTCATAGCGAAACGCTCGCATTTCATATTCGACCGGATCCTCAAGCGCGTTAACGACTATCAGCATGCCCGTCATCACGCCGTCCCGGTCATCAAAGCCCGATCCGGCCACAAGTTGCCCGAACGGCAGCGTGTCGGCCATCACAACTTGTTGGGTAACCAGTGCGCCGTCCGGTGCAAACTCGCGCACGCTGAGCCGGAATTGCATCAGGTCGCCCACATACTCCGATGTATAATCCGCTACCACGACTGAATCACCGTTCGCCGCGGCGTGCATGACATCTCCCAAATCAACCCATTGATCTCGCGTCACGTCTCCATCATGGTTCATCCAGATCTGTCGTTCATTGCGATCGTCCGCATGCGTATACGTCATGAACATCAGGGATTCGAGACTGATGAAGGTCGGATTGACTGCGCGGTGTCCCATCACTGAATCTACCGTCTGCCCCTCCGGGGTGACAAAGTAGACATCGGCTGTGGCTACTCAAGCATGAAAGATGAATTGTGCCTCGCCTCCCTGTGGATGAGGAAAAACCGCAACCTCCGGGGGGCAGACAATCCCGCCCTGCCCGGGAATCACGGTTTGATAGTACGTTTGATCTCCGACTGGAATGCCCGAGGCATGCATGGTACGGCTGACTCCGGAGATCCAGGTTTCCGACGTCTGCGCCCAAGTACAAATCAGGTTTCCACCGGGACGGGTCGCGAGCCAGGGATAAAAGTAATTCACGCCTTGCCCGTCGTCCATCCGCACCGGATCAAAGTCGTTCTGTGCAAAAGTCGCGAGCGGAAGCAGAATAATCAAAATGATCAAGATTCGCATGGCTGTTCCTGTTCTACAACGAAGACGGGTCGGCCCCAAATGGACCGACACCGTCTGCTTAATCGGATGGTTCGTTCAATTCCCGGCCGCGCCGGCGTTCAGCGAATCTTCACGCAGAGTCTCGTTAGCAGGCGGCGCAAGCATTCTGCGAATCTCCTGCCGGGCACGGTCCAGTTCGCTTACTATTTCTTCAAGACTCGATATCGTCTGATTCAAAGCGCGCATGCTTTCGGCCAGCGCGTTCTTATACTGGCCCTTTTCCAGTTCAAGCCGCTTGCTGCGTTTGAGCAGCTCGTCCTGTTCTTCCTCAAACAAATCCCCCACGAGCGGCAATGAGCGCATCGCTCTGTAAATTGCTTTTTGAACATCCTTCGGCGTTGTCTTTCCAGCCATGATTCATCTCCTTTTCTTACACACCGAAAACTGACATTCCGACAGACCAACATTCCGACACGCCGACAGACTGAGAATCTGAACTTTGCTATTGCGGTACGTCGGCATATCGGTAAGTCGGTTCGTTTACTTCATCTTTCCCAGCGCTTCAAAGTACGATCGAATCAAACTCTCGTAGTCCGGAGTGTACTTGGCATCGAGCGCGCGCAGCATATCCTCTCTCAGCTGATCTTGTCCCGGCTTCTCCGGCATTGCTTTCGGCGATGTGCGCACGATGTCTATGCCTGTGTTGGCCTGCCGCTTCGGAGAAAACTCACGCTCGCGATTGGCGCGCTGAAAATCGAGCAGCCGGGATTCTATCCTGTCCTGCTTTTCCAGCGTGCGCTCCGACACGTTGCGGTTCTTCAAATCCTGAGCGACCTCCTCCATCTCCTTGGCAATGTCTTCCATCTTGCCGAGGCTCTGCTGTGATGCCTTCGCCTCTTCCGCAAGCTGCCGCGCACTTTTCGCCAATGCTTCCTGCTCGACGGCCAGTCGCTGCATCGAAGCCTGTTCACCCATCCCCAGGCTGCCGGGATTCTGATTGCCCTGCATCATGCTCCGGGTGCCTTCATTCAGCTTCTGCTGCTCGCCGGCCATCTGCCCGGCACTGTTGCACTGTGAATTCGGGTTGGGCTTATTGCACGCACTCTTGCAGCTCGAGCATGAACTCTGGTTCTCCTTGAGTGCCGCGTTCATTGCCGACAATGCCTGCTTGCGGTAGTGTGATGCCGTACGCTGGTCGCGTTCTGAAGCCGATTGCGCGGCCTGTTTCATCTGTGCTTCGGCTTCGCTCATCGCGGCAACAAGTTTCGGCGTGGCGTGCATGGACTTGCGCGCAAGTTCCTCCATGTCCTGCTTCACACGAGAAAGTGCTTGCCGCAGATTTTCCTGTTCTTCCGCCACTTGTGCGGCCTGCGGACTTCCGGCTTCCAGATTTTCCGACTGCTTCCAAAGCTGCTCCTGCCGCATGGACAAGTCGAGCATCTGATCGCGTGCTTTTTCCAGAGCCTCCAGTGCTTCCTGATCCTCGCTCTGATTCATTTCGTTCTTGATGTTCTGCAGCTGGTTGGCCATCTCCGACATCTGACGGCGGTTCTTCTTGCCTTGCTTCTTGCACTGGGAGTTGTTGCACATCGACATTTGCTCGGAGTTCTTTTTCATCTCCTCGCTCATCTTCTGCTGCTCCGCCTCCTTGCTCATCTTGTCCATCTTTTCGGCGGCCTTCATCTGCTTTTCCTTCATCTCTTCGGCCAGCTTCTGCAGCTCCTTCTCGATGGCCTTCATCTCTTCGGACAATTTCTTCTGCTGCTCGGCATTCTTTGGCGCAGTTTCCGGAGTGTTCTGATCCATCTTTTCATTGAGCTGCTCCTGCTGGCGGCCCAGTTCATCCAGACGGCGCGTCAGTTCATCCATCTTCTTTTCGACCTTGAGCTGTTCCAGCATGTTCAAAGTCTGATCCAGCGCCTGCTCGAAAAGGTCTTGATTCTTCTGCATGTTCTCCATCGCGCGGCGCATCTCTTCTTCCGTCGGCTGTTTCATGGCCTCGGCCATTTTCTTCAGCGCCTCTTTCATTTCCGGAGTCAACACCTCTTTCACGAGTTCTTGAATCTTCTGCATCTTTTCCATCACATCGGGCGAGAACATGGCGCGCTGCTCCATCTGCTCGGCCGCCTTTTCCATGGCCTCCGAGATTTGGCTCAGCATGTCGTTCATCGTCTTCTGCTTTTCCATGAGCTGCTCCATCTCCTGCTTCTTCTCCCAGCTCATTTCCGGATTCGACTTGAACTCCTCTACCGCCGCTTCAACCTTTTCGCGAAGTTCTTCCGACTCCTTCAGCAAGTCCGCGAGCGATATCTGCTGCGCTTCGTCCTGCTTTTCCTGCTCATTAAAAATTTCGGCCATCGAGGGGAATCTCAGCGTGCGCGTTTCACTGCGAGCGCGCTTGGGTCCCGAGATGCGGTCATTATCCCAGACCTCGGTAAAGAACAGCACCTGATCTTCCGGCAGCAGGTCCAGCGGCCCCATATCCCACACATACTCCGCGGCAGCTTTGCCGGCTTCGAGCATGTTCCATTCCAGCGGTTTGGTCTGGTAGTTCGCTTCGTTCTCTCGCTCTTCAGCGCGCTCAAAAGCCGACGTGCGGAAGTAGCGCAGATTCATCTTCGTGAAACCATAGTCGTCAATCGCTTCCGTCACCACAGGCACCTTCACATTCGCTGCGATGTCAATATCTTCAGACGGCTGCTTGATTGTAATCATCGGCGCTTCGTCTTTGCGCGCCGTAACTCGGTATTGAATCGGATCGCGGTTTTCCAAACCTTCGCTGTCGGTCAGTCTGATTTTGTAATAGCCGCTTTCCTTGACTTCAAATTCCCCATTCGCCCGCGATCCTTCTACCACAAGCTGGAGCGTGGTCGCCGAGGCAGGTGTCCTCACCTGCCCGGAATCTGCATTCATCGAGGGAGCCGCGAACTCCAACCGCGCACTCTTCAAACTCTTCGTTGCCGCCAATGAGAGTTTCACTTTCGTGCCTACGACTGCCGCCACGTCGCCAACGTTTTCTTCGAGCACGGTCTCTTCCAATCCCGTATAAGCCGGCGGCTGCACGCGCAGCGAGAGAAATTTCACGCTGGGCAGTTCCTGCACCGAAACTTTGTACTTTTCCGAATTCACACCCGCCGCGTGCGCCCAATATGTAAACGGCGCCGTAATCCCACGGTAAGTGTATTCCAGTTTTACACCCTCCGTCTGACTTCCGCTTTCCGCTTTCTGTTTTCCGCTTTCCAGCGTCACCGGCTCCCCTGCATTCTTCCCCGACTCCAGCCGTTCCAAAATTACCTCTTCCGGCGCATCGCCGACCACATAAATTTCCACAACCAGCGAATCGCCGCGCACGAGTTCCACATCTCCCGGTTTCAGTGAAAGCGTGAACGCCGCCGGAGGAGCAAACTCCTCGCCCGGTTTCAGCACACGCTCACCGGCACTAAGCAGAGAACTTCCGGCCACGAGCAGCATGACCACAGTTAGTCCCACTGAAGCCAGGGCGAAACGCTGACCCATTTTCACCGGACGCTTATCGGGCAAATCCTGTGAGTTCACAGAACGCAGTTCCTCCGCGACTTCGCGGCCCGCCGCCAGAATCATGTCCGTTGAATAGCCTTCGCGGTTCGCGCCTTCCACCTGATCCAGAAGCTGCAAGGCATTCAGCACACGATCTTTCACCTGCGGCATACGCTCTGCGTATTCTCCCGCAAGCTGTTTATGACTCGGCGCGAACACCGTGTACTTCAAAATCGGCCACACAATGCCGAGACCCACTGCCGCGAGCCCTGATACAATCCAACTCCCCAACAAGAAGGCACGCAGTGCCCCGGGGAAATGGCCGATAGCTTCTAATACCATTATGACAAGAGTGAATGACAGAAATCCCGCCACGGCAAACATGGCTCCCGCCTTCAAGCGATTGGCCATCACCGCGCGCCGCAGTCCCATCATCCAGTTGCTGATCGTGCTCAATACCTCTCTTGCACCCATTTCAAACTCCTAATTATATCTTCTTCTCCCTCCACATCTTGTGGGGGGATTAAGGGGGGAAATCGAAAAATCAAAATTTCTTCACCGAGGCACGTGTCGGAATTTATCCTGACGAAGGAAGGACATGCCCCGAATCTACTCTTCCATCGCACCACCTCGGAGATTGGCGCCTGTTTGGTGGAGGAAAACCACACGCAGTGTGCGCAGTGTGCTACATCTTCACTTCCGGCAACCCTTCGGCCTTGCGCCATTCCAGAAGCGCCTTCTTCCAGCGCTCCGGGCGGTCACCGGTGGGATTCAGCTTTTTGTCGGGCAGCAGATATTCCACTTCGGCAGGCATCGTGCCCAGCGCCCACTTCACAAACTCCGGCATCCGGTCCTTCGGCCGTACCGAACGGTCGCCTTTTACAAACACACGGTTAATTTTCTGATCGTCGTCAAACCACCAAGTGATGAACACGCGCGTCGGCTCGCGTTCGATCAGCTTGTAGAAGTCATTTGTCTCCATCATGCTGACGGTCACCGCATTGCTGTCCACGGTCCAGCTCTCATACTGCCTTGTGCCACGAAAGTAGTTATCCCAGTGCGACCACGGCCCGCCGATGTCCGCCTTAATGCCCTCGCCCTCGATCTTTTCATACCAGATATGGCAATCGCTGGATAAGTAAGCAAATGCGGCCGTATCCTGGCCGGAGTCTTTCAGCGCGCGATACTCCTTGGCTTTGACAATCAAAGGACTGTCTTCAGCAAACGCAGCACCAACCGCCAGTAAACAAATCGCAGTCATCCACAAAATGTTTTTCATCGTTCCTCGTTCATCGTTTTTCGATTATCGTTTCCCCAGCCCCGGCAACCTGACTCCCAAATTCGCCGTCAGCATTTCAGCCGGAGAGCCCTGCGACTCCCGGTTCGTGAGTTTCAGCCACACATCCAATTCCACAAAAAGCCCGGCCGGTTTGCCCGGATTCAGGTCATACCGGATAAATCCCATCCCGAGCAAATAATAGTCGGTTCCGCCGTATCCGCCGTCTTCAAGATGCGGAATGCTCTGCCCGAAGGCCAAGCCCACTCCTTGGGTACTGGGAAAAGTCCCGGCTTCCGGCAATAGCCCCTCGACCCGCAGCCGTGCCCCCTGATAAAATCCCCACCACGCGTCGGCAAAATCGCACTTGTCACAGAAACCGATTGAACTGCTGTTGTCCGATATCCGCCATGCACCGGCCATGAGTTCGGTCTTCAATATCGTGAGCGGAATCTCGCCCGCCTGAAGCGCCGCCCCGGCCGTAATCGGCATCCCGAAATTTGAACCCGAAGCCGCGCCCACTCCGGCATGGAAGTAGGTTTCTTGGGCAAAAGATGAAGTATGAACGATGAAGTATGAAAAAAATACCAAGACAGCTTTCAGCTTCAATTTTCTTCGTTCATCTTTCATATTTCATACTTCATACTTTGATGTGATCCGGCTCTCCCTCATAATCTGCATACTCATTGTCTTCCAGCTCGCCCTTCACCGGATGCGGACGATAGGCCATCGCCACAATAATCAGCAGAATTGATATCGCAAGCGGAGGCAGTGCCCACTGCCAATCGCCGTTGACGAACCTCGTGACGGTTGCGCCAAACATCACCATCGCGAGTCCTGCTGAAGCTCCGGAGACGGTGCGATTGTTCACCAGTGCCAGCGCGCCCAGTATCTCCACCCAGCCCACCAGCATGCGGAACCAGTCGGGATAGCCCCATTCCTGGAAATTCTGCACCCAGTTCGGGTCTTTCAAAATCTTCGGCCCCCCTGCCAGAATAAACACAATCGCGATGACTACGCGAATCGACCACAAGATTCCCTTGCGATAATCCTGACTCATGACAGACCTCCCGGTGGTTTGACAGCAAACATACCGAAATTCCGACAAACCAACATACCAATGTACCGACGTACTGCTGTCGGCGCGTCGGCTGTTCGGTGTGTCGGTGTGTTATCCTTCCCCCGTCAGCATAAACAAGATCAAAAGTATCAGTCCGAATACGCCAACCATCGGATGAATCATAGCCATTCCCGCGGGAATCGGAGCTTTGAACCGGTGCAGGAAGAACAGCGCAACGCCTCCCAGCGCGGCCATGATCAGCATCATCAGCGCGAACAGCGGTGCTTCGCTTTTTCCGGTCGCTTGAACAAATAAGAGCGCAATTCCAGTGACGGCCAGTCCGCCGTGCAGCAGGATGAACCGCCATTTGGCCGGCACGCCTTTCAACAGCGACCGCATCGGAATGATTCCAACTAATCCGGCAAGAGAGATCAGAATAAGCGAAGCGGTCAGCATGTCGGCGTGTCGGAATGTCGGCTTGTCAGCGTCTTACTCGACGCCTCGGCTCAGCGCGTACATCAGCACATTCGTCCCCATTTGTAAAGCCGCCTGCCTTTTCTCCGGAGGATCACCGTGTACTTCGGCCACTTCCCAGCCGTCGCCCAGATCACACTGCACATCGTAGAAGCAGACCATGACCCCATTCACGTAAAGTCCATATCCCATGGCTGGCAACTTGTCGTGCTCGTGAATTTTCGGCAGTCCGTTGGGGAACTGGTACAGCGTGTGGTAAATCGAATGTGAAAACGGCAGCTCAATCCACTCGCTTTCAGGAAACACCTTCTTCATCTCTCGCCTGAAGCTCGGATCCATTCCGTAATCGTCATTCGCAAACAAGAATCCTCCGGCCAGCATCCAGGCCCGCAGATTCACCACATCATCCTGCGAAAAAGCTACATTCCCGTGCCCATTGATGAACACCAGCGGATGAGCCAGCAGGTCGGGAGAAGATGGCTCCACCGCGACCGGCTCGGGAGCGACCTCCACACTCGTATTTGAGCGTACAAACTGAATAAGGTTTGCCAAAGCCCGGCCAGCCGAATACCAGTCCCCGCCCCCCTTGTATTTCAGAAGCCCCACCTCCAACTGGCCCTCTGTCTTGGCGGTTTGACCATAGCAGACGGTCCCCAAGAGGCCCATGAGCAGCACTATGAACGTGACCACCGAGGCAGGCCTCCAGACCTGTCCTAAATTTTTAACCCGCAAACTCTGTAAAAACAACCCTATTTGACCTTTCGTTTCCTGAGCCATGTCAGGTTTATAACTCCTTGAATTTTCCAATAGTTGCCGGGTTTTCCCATTCTAAATATAAGCATTAAAACACCGAATTCCTCCTGATTTTGATGAAGAAAACCGCTACTCCCGATGGGCCTTGATCACTTATCCTGGTGCACTGCTTGGTGCCGCCCTTGAGTCAACGGTTGCACCTCTCGCCTGATATCGCTAATTTGACCAACACGCGTGTCAGTAAGAACTCTCTGAATTGCACAATTTATCGACGGGAACACCTCCCAAGAAGTTATTCAACCCCTTTCGGAGTCAGAACATGCTGAAAAGATTATGTCTTCTCGTTGCTATGTCAGCACTCGGCCTCGGTGGTACTCTGTCAGAGTCGCTTGCCGCACCCCGAATTCCGGATCCGCTGCGGCCTGTGTCGTTTCGTGTGCGTTGTCCGGGTGGCTATCTGGATTGTCCGCAAGCCATTTCGTCAAATCAAGTGTATTTGAGCTGGGATGCCGGCATCTTTCGCTCGCAGCCCACACAGTGGCGAGTACTACTCTCGACGGACAACGGTGTGACGTTTCCCTATACGGTCTACGTTGGACCGTTCACGGTGCATGCGGACACCGCCGGAGCCGAATTCTCTGTTGCGAGCTTTCGCAGTCGGTCGGTAGTCTTCCAAGTTCAAGCTTTGTCGGGAAACAAAGTCTCGGCACATTGTAACTCGAATCCCCTTTTACTGCCCAATGCGCGCAAGGATGCCGTAGGCGGGGACAAACCCGAACAACCATACACTCCGCCGAAAAACATTCATCCGGTGGCCGGGCTCAAACTGCTTGCTCCCAATGGCAGCGAAAAAATTCAACCAGGAACTGTCTATACCGTTCGCTGGGAATGCAGCCCAATGCCTGAATTGTTCACCTTGTGGGTGAGTCTCGATGGCGGCAAACAGTATTCTTTGATCGCCGACGACATTGACGGTCAGTCGACCTCCTATGACTGGACCGTAACGCAGCCCGCCTCCAGCAAGGTTAAACTTCGCATTGCGGCTGTCGGAGTCAATACGGAATATCGTGAGGACGACAGCGACGGGCCGTTCCGTATCGTTGCGTCTGCAAAGGCACCCA